>NZ_JBOFOC010000078.1:0-114577 GCF_051659245.1 Microbulbifer sp. | reverse complement strand
CTTCGGGCGGGCCGCTAAGCAGCCATCTGCGGCGTTGCACTTGCTTGACGTAGAATGACTACGCCGGCGCAAGTGCGCCTTGCATCTGGCCGCTTAGCGGCCCGCTGGTATCACTATTTAGTTCCATACAGGACACTAGCGCCCCGTCTCGTACTAGGGCCTGCTAACGCAGCTCGCAGGGAGCGGCCATTCCATTTTCAACCCGGGCCATCTCGTTGACTTGCTTGACGTAGAATAACTACGCTGGCGTAAATGCGCCTCGCATCTGGCCGGCCAGTGGGCCCGCTTTTCATTATTTAGCACGAGACAGGACGCTCCAGATGCCCGATCTATATATCGGCCTGATGTCCGGCACCAGTGTCGACTCCATCGACGCGGTACTGGTCGACTTCGGCAGCGGTAACACCCTCAAGCCACAGATCGTCACCGCCCTCGGCCACCCCATTGACCCGCCGCTGCGTGAAGCCATTCTCGCCCTCTGCGCCCCCGGCCCGTCCGAGCTGGACCGCGCGGGTCAACTGGACCGACAGATCGGCCAGGCGTTTGCCGAAGCCACCAACACCCTGCTGGCGCGCGCCGGCGTCGAAGCCGGGGATATCGCCGCCATTGGCAGCCACGGGCAGACGGTGCGCCACCGCCCACCGGGCACAGTTGCCACGCCCTTCAGTCTGCAACTGGGCGATCCCAACACCATTGCCGCCCTCACCGGAATTACCACGGTAGCGGACTTCCGCCGCCGCGACATGGCCCTGGGCGGGCACGGCGCGCCGCTGATGCCAGCCTTTCACCGCGCCGCCTTCGCCACCGACCGCAACCGCGCAGTAATCAATATCGGCGGCATGGCCAATATCACCGAACTGGCCGTAGATGGGGCCGTCTACGGCTACGATACCGGCCCCGGCAACGTCCTGCTCGACTACTGGGTATCCCTGCATCGAGGACAGCCGTTCGACCGCGACGGCGCCTGGGCCGCCAGCGGCCGGGTGCAGACGGAGCTGTTCAACCGGCTGATGGCAGACCCCTACTTTGCCGCCAGCCCCCCCAAGAGCACCGGCCGCGAAACCTTCAATGCCCGCTGGCTGGAACAGGCCTGTGCCGGCCTGGAACTGGCGCCAGCGGATGTGCAGGCCACGCTGGCGGAGGTGACCGCGGCCAGTATTGCCGAGGCGGCGCACCAGTTCGCCGATGGCGGTGAGCTGCTGGTGTGTGGCGGCGGGGCCAGAAACAAGGACCTGTTGGCGCGCCTGCGCCGGCGCCTGCCCACCTGGTCCATCGCCTGTACCGGCAGCTACGGCATAGACGCCGACTGGCTGGAAGCGGTGGGGTTCGCCTGGCTGGCGCGACAGACGCTGCACGGGCTGCCGGGCAACTGCCCGAGTGTGACCGGGGCTCGGGAAGAGACTGTGCTGGGGGGGATTTATCCGGCTTGAGCTCGGGACTCGGGATGTACTCACAGCGTGTCTGGCAAAAGGCCACCGGTAGCAGGACCGCCGCCGACAGGCGGGCCTCCGGCCCGCAATGCCGAGCTGGAGCTCGGCGCTCCCAGGCGCGCGGCCAAACGGCCGCTCCTACAGGGGAAGTCCAGCTAGATGGAGAAAGAGGAGCCGCAGCCGCAGGTGGAGGAGGCGTTGGGGTTCTGCACTACGAAGCGGGAGCCGGACAGCCCCTCCTCATAGTCGACGCTGGCGCCCACCAGGTAGGGATAGCTCATGGCGTCCACCAGCACCTGGATGCCGTCTTTCTCGACCACCGCGTCGTCCTCGGCCACCAGTTCGTCGAAGGTAAATCCGTACTGGAAACCGGAACAGCCGCCGCCGGTCACGAAAACCCGCAATTTGAGTTCCGGGTTGCCCTCGTCTTCCAGCAGGCTTTTGACCTTGGCCACCGCCTGGTCGGTCACCACAACCGGCTCGGGAGAAAAGGAAACAGCTTCTGACATAGGTTTCTCTCGACACCAATAAGAGGTCGCACCGAACGAAAAGTATACAGTGCAAATTGGGGCCCATTATCCTTAAATCCCAGCAATACAGTCAAGTATTGCCGGGTGCGCAGGTAAACAAGCTTAGTCTACGTCCACTACCGTTTCTTCCGAGTACTCCAGCATGCGCGGCTCACCGGCGGAATCCATATCCACATTGGAGACCAGGGAACCGTTCACCTGGGCGCCCTTGACCATCTCGATCAGCTTGTAGTGCACATTGCCCTCCACCATCGCCTTGGAGGACAGCTCCAGGTGACGCGTGGCGTGTACATCGCCCTTGACGTTGCCGTTGATCACCACGTGGGGCACGCGGATCTCACCCTCGACGATGCCGCCTTCGACAATCTGCAGGCGCGCATCGCTGTCGCTGTGCGCATTGACATTGCCGCGCACCTTGCCCTCGATCACCAGGTTGCCGCGGAAGTGCAGGTCGCCCGCCACCTCGGTGTGCCGCGCGATCAGGGTTGTGTTGTTACCACCGGAGCTCGCCATAACTGCCTTCTCTTTTTTTCTCAACATAAGCCAAATGAAACCTCTTATTTCACGGAGTCTGATTTACTCCGCTATCTATGTTTTCTGCACCAGCCAGCCGTAACGCCGCTCGATGTTGAAGCCTTTGCGCGCGCTGGATTTGAGCGTCAACTCCACCCCTTCCGGTTCAAAGTCCGGGGGAAGATGCAGCTCTCCCTCGATATTCTGGAAATACTTGAAACGCAGCGGTATCGACTCACTGTCCACCTGTTGCGACAACGTGCTCAGCGGATAGCGTTTGGGCTGCCCCGCCTCGGTACCGACAACAGTGAAAGTGGCGCTGCCGGTCACCACATTGTGACGGGCCGACGACTGCTGCACCAGCAGCTTGTACTGGTAGCGGCGCGCATTCCCGGTCTGGGAAATAATGAAGCGGCCGATGGAGACACCCTTGCTGCCGTCGGCGGGGGCCATGATGCCGCGGTAGAAGGAAATTTCCTGGCGCAGTTCAGCGATGAGGCTTTCCTTCTCCACCAGCTCCGCACGCACCTTCTCATTGGCCTGCTCGCCGATGGCCACCGACTGCTCCGCGGTCGCCACGCGCATGCGAAGCTCCTCGTTCTCTCTGCGCAACTTGTCCAGATGGCTCTCGGCCTTCTCATGCACCTGGGTTTTCCGGTCCAGGGCGAGCCGCATCTTGTGCTGGCCGGCGAAGTAGGCGGCGGCCGACGTGGCGAGCACCAGCAGCGTCACCCCCAACACGGAAAAGGCTCCAAAAAAGGGCCGGTGGGGCACCACCTTCATGCGGTACTGCTTGCTGCCTTTGACTTTTTTCCGCGCCATTGGAATCCGCTGTGTTGTTATCGTTTGTCGTCCGTCGGAGTCTGCCGATTCTAAGGCAGCAACGCCGGGCTCTCCAGCCCCAGCGCCTCATTCAGGCCGAACATGATATTCATATTCTGCACCGCCTGCGCCGAAGCGCCCTTGGCCAGGTTGTCGATCACTGAGAGCACCACCAGGGTATCCCGCCCCTGGGGCCGATGCAGGGAAATCCGGCACATATTGCTGCCGCGCACGCTGCGGGTCTGCGGGTGACTGCCGGCGGGCATGACATCCACAAAGGGCTCGCTGGCGTAGCGCTGCTCGAACAGCTGTTGCAGCTCTTCCAACTCCCGGCCGCCCCGCAGGGTGGAGTAGAGGGTTGCGTGAATGCCGCGAATCATGGGCAGCAGATGCGGCACGAAGGTCACCCGCGCCTCCGCACTGCCGGCCGGTTGCGCCCGGCGCAGGCCCTGTTCGATCTCCGGCAGGTGGCGGTGGCCACCGGCGGAGTATGCGCGAAAGTTGTCGCTGCTCTCTGCCAGCAGCAGCTCGGTCTTGCCCTGGCGACCGCCTCCGCTGGCGCCGCTGGCGGCGTCGGCGATCAGCTGCTGCGGGTCCACCGCATCCGCCTCCAACAGGGGAATCCAGCCCAACTGGATCGCAGTGGGATAACAGCCCGGGCAGGCCACCAGCTGGGCGCCGGCGATCGCGGTGCGGTTGACCTCGGGCAGGCCGTACACCGCCGTCTCCACCAGCTCGGGAGCACCGTGGGGCTGGTTGTACCACCTCTCCCAAGCGGGGACATCCACAATGCGGAAGTCCGCGGACAGGTCGATCACGCGCACACCGCGCTTCATCAGCTCCGGCACCTGGGCCTGGGCGACACCGTGAGGAGTGGCGAAAAACACCAGGTCACAGCGGGACAACTGGTCGACATCCGGCTCGCAAAAGGCCAGTTCGCAGTGGCCGCGGAGGCTGGGAAACAGCTCCGCCACCGGGGTGCCCGCCAGGGCGCGGGATGTGATAGCGGTCAACTTCACCTGCGGGTGCCCCGCCAACAGGCGCAGCAGCTCCACTCCCGTGTAGCCGGTACCGCCCACAATTGCTACCTTGATCACCTTGTCCGAATCTCCTGCATTGAACCTGTCTTATAATCCTGAAAACCGCAGTTGGGCGCGAAAAAGACAGGTAAGATATAGGTGTGCATAGTGAATTTAAAAATCGCGCGGTCACCTTATTGGTGATGAGTCGATTTTTAAATTTGCCAGGCGCGCCAAGAGTTTGCCTGGACTTTCGTGATCCAACTGCGGTTTCCAGGATAATAGTTCGCACTCTACCACAAGCTTCTATCCGATAAGGATGTGCGGTGTCACAGCGCCCCCGGATTTCCGTCAAAAACAATCCGCCGAGCTGGCCGCTCGGGGAACGCGGCCTGGAAAAACTCCGGCTGGAACTCTCCGCCCAGGATGCACTGGCGCCCCTGCTGGCGATGGCACTGCTCATCGGTTTCTGCGCCGGCGCGGTCACCATCGGCTTTCGCTACCTCAGCGAATGGCCCGCGGAATGGTTTTTGACAACGCCGGGGCATTTTGAATCCCTGCCGCCGCACTGGTGTTTCGCACTGCCGCTGATCGGCGCCGTAGCGCTGGCGGGCATGTACTACCTGATCGAGTCAAACCGCCGCTACGTGGGCGTGGTTCACGTGCTCGACCGGCTGCACAACCACCAGGGACAGATGCCCGGCATCAACGCCCTGCTGCAGTTTTTTGCCGGTGCCGTCGCGCTTCTCAGCGGTCAGTCGGTGGGGCGCGAAGGGCCGGCGGTACACCTGGGTGCGGCCAGCGGCAGCTGGGTGGCCGGCCGGTTGAAGCTGCCCAACAATTCCGTGCGCAGCCTGCTGGGCTGCGGCGTGGCCGCCGCCATCGCAGCCTCCTTCAACACGCCGCTGGCGGGCGTGGTGTTTGCGATGGAAGTGGTGATGATGGAGTACTCGGTAGCCGGCTTCCTGCCGGTGATACTGGCGGCGGTGGCCGGCAGCGCCGTCACGCAGATCACCTTCGGCAGCCAGCCGGCATTCAATGTTCCCGCCATCCAGCTCGGCTCCCTGGCAGAGCTGCCACTGCTGTTCCTGTGCGCCCTGTCGATCGGCCTGTTGGCGGGGCTGTTTATCCGCGCCCAGCGCCGGCTGGCACCGCTGCAGCGCAAGTCTCCTCTGCTGCGTTTCCTCGCCGCCGGCCTGGTCACCGGCACACTGGCCATCTGGGTACCGGAGATTCTCGGTACCGGCTACGACACCCTGGAAATGGCCATGCTGGGCAAACTGGGGCTCGGCGCGCTGACCGCAATCGTGGCGGCAAAGCTGGTGGCCACCGCCCTGGCCAGCGGCCTGGGCATTCCCGGCGGAGTGATCGGCCCCAGCCTGTTTCTCGGCGCCTGCATGGGCGGTATCGCCGGCGGCCTCACCAACCTCTTTTTGGGCGACGCCACCGCCAGCCCCGGCTTCTACGCCATGGTGGGCATGGCGGCGATGATGGCCGCGCTGCTCAACGCCCCCCTGGCGGCACTGCTGGCAATTCTCGAACTCACCTACAACCCCAATGTGCTCTTCCCCGGGATGATGATGATCGTGGTGGCCTGCGTGGTGAGCCGGCACCTCCTGGGCACTGAGGGGATTTTCCAGGAAACCCTGCGCGCGCTGGGCAAAAGCGGCACCCCCAGCTGGCGCCAGCAGATGCTGAGCCGGGTGGGAGTGGCCAGCGTTATGGACCGGCACTTCGCGGTGACGCCCCGGGAGATCGTCGAGGAGGACGCGGTGCGCCTGATCGAGCGGCATCCCCAGTGGATTGTGATCGATCTCCCCGGGGAACCGGCGCAACTGCTGCGCGCGGCGGACTTGGCCAGCTTCATGCAGCGGCTGGCGGAGGCGCGGGAACAGGGCAGGGAGCAGAAAACCGCCGGCGAGAAGCCGCCGGTGGACCTGCTCAAGCTCCCCGGCGAGCGTTTGCAACTGGCACCGCTCAACTGGCGCGCGACCCTGCTGGAGGCCCAACAGCACCTGGAATCCAGCGGCGCCGATGCCCTCTACGTCGACCGCGGCCGCGGCGGAACACTGGACAGAAATGTCGCCGGCATTATCCTGGCGCAGCATATCGACAACTTTTACCGCAAATAACCTTTTAGGATCCGAATAATGCTCTGGGTCAAAGCCTTCCACCTGGTCGCCGTTGTCTGCTGGTTCGCCGCGCTCTTCTACCTGCCGCGCCTGTTCGTGTACCACAAGGACGCCACCGATGCGGTCAGTCGCGACCGTTTCTGCATTATGGAGCGCAGGCTCTACCGCGGCATTGCCACACCGTCGATGATCGCCACCCTGGCGCTGGGCATCTGGCTCCTGAGCTTCAACTGGGACTACTACAAGAGCGCCGGCTGGCTGCACGCCAAGCTGGTGTTCGTGCTGCTGCTGATCGGTTACCACCACGCCTGCGGCGTCTATGTGCGCCGGTTTGCCGCCGGCACCGTCACCCGCAGCGGGCGCTACTTCCGGGTCTTCAACGAGTTGCCGGTGATCGCGCTGGTAGTCATCTCAATACTGGTGATAGTGAAACCCTTCTAGGCGAATACTGTTCTATCCGCTGCAGCGTCGGCCAGGGCCGCCGGGCTGCTAGAATTACCCAACCAGCAGCTACCCCACGAAGCGACATGGACACATCCCAACCCATCGTCCTGACAGTAACCCACCACGACCCCAGCGGCAGTGCCGGCCTTACCGCGGATACAGAGACCGCAGTGAGCCTCGGCTGCCACATCACCTCGGTGGTCTCCGCGATCAGTGTGGGGGATACCCGGGAATTACTGGGGGTCGCGCCGGTGGAGGACAGCCTGCTGGTGGAGCAGGCCCGCGCGATCCTGGAGGATATGCCGATTGCAGCGATCAAGATTGGCTACCTCGGCTCAGTGGAAAACGTCCGCGCGCTGCACAGCGTGTTGCGGGACTACCCCGAGATTCCCGTGGTAATCGACCCGGACGCCACCCTGGCGGACAAGGAGAGCCTGCTGGCGCCGCCGCTGTGGGAGGCCGCCACCTCCCTCCTGCTGCCCTACGCCACCATGGTCTGCCCCAACCGCCGCGAGGCACGCGCCATGGCGGTGGAGGCGGATGTGTTCGACGCCATGGCCCAGGAACTGCTGGAGAGCGGCTGCCGCTATCTGCTGCTCACCGGCGTGCCCGCCTGCGACAAACAGCTGGAAAACCGCCTCTACGACGAACGCGGCCTGGTGCGCCAGTTCCACTGGAAGCAACTGCCCCCCGCCGCCTATGGCTCCTGCGGCACCCTGGCCACCGCCATCGCCTGCCATATCGCCCACGGCCTCACAGTGATCGAAGCCGTCAGCCGCAGCCAGCAGTTCACCTGGAACGCCATCGCCGACAGCCGCCGGCTGGGTATGGGGCGGCCGATACCGAATCGGTTGTTCTGGACTAATAAGAAGTAACCCGGGAGCACGGCGTTCCAGCTCCGCACACGAACTGCAGGGCGGGGCTCGGGACTCGGGACTCGGGACTCGGGACTCGGGACTCGAAAAGAATACTGAATTCAATGCGAAGGCCACCGGTATCAGGGCCGCCACCATCCGGGCTAAGAGCCTGTTTAGAATCTCGCGAAGAACTCTCCAGGTCGGGAGGGGTGCCTCTTTTCGGGACCGTATGAGGCAGGGATGCCGATTACGAGCGTACCGGGAGTATTTACCATAGATCGCAAACAGGCTCTGTAAGAACACATTGTAGAGACGCCCCACGACCGCGATAATGGCCCGCCAAACTCCCCAGAATTCTGATTCCCATGAGCAAATCCGAGCAACTGTTCGCCAGCGCCCAGCAATTCATCCCCGGCGGCGTCAACTCGCCGGTGCGCGCCTTCCGCGCGGTGGGCGGCACGCCGCTGTTTATCGAGCGCGCCGAGGGTGCCTACCTCTACGACACCGACGGCAAACGCTATATCGACTATGTGCAGTCCTGGGGCCCCATGGTGCTGGGCCACGCACACCCGCGGGTGATCGAGGCGGTGATCGAACGGGCCCGTTCCGGGCTCAGTTTCGGCGCACCCACGGAATTGGAAACCCAACTGGCAGAAGAACTCTGCCGCCTGTGGCCCGGGCTGGACCTGGTGCGCTTCGTCAATTCCGGCACCGAGGCCACCATGAGCGCCATTCGCCTGGCGCGCGGCTTTACCGGGCGCGACAAGATCGTCAAATTCGAGGGCTGCTACCACGGCCACTCCGATTCGCTGCTGGTGAAGGCCGGCTCCGGCGCGCTGACCATGGGCGTGCCCTCCTCCCCCGGCGTACCCGCGGCGCTGGCCGACCACACGATTACCCTGAGCTACAACGACGCGAACGCGGTGCGCGACTGCTTCGAAAGGATGGGCGATGAAATCGCCTGCGTAATCGTCGAACCGGTGGCCGGCAATATGAACTGCGTGCCGCCGCTGCCGGGCTTCCTGGAAACTCTGCGCGAAGTCTGTGACAAGAGCGGCGCGCTGCTGATCATCGACGAGGTGATGACCGGATTCCGGGTGAGCCTCACCGGCGCCCAGGGCTACTACGGCGTGCGCGCGGACCTCACCACCCTGGGCAAGGTGATCGGCGGCGGCATGCCGGTGGGGGCCTTTGGCGGCCGGCGCGAGGTAATGGAACAGATCGCTCCCCTGGGCCCCGTCTACCAGGCCGGCACCCTGTCCGGCAATCCGGTGGCCATGGCCGCAGGGCTGGAAACTCTGAAACTGATCCAGGAGCCCGGCCTCTACGAGCGACTCGCGGAAAAAACCGACCGTCTGGTGGAGGGTGTACTGGGCGCGGCGAAAGAAGCGGGCATCCCGCTGACCGCCAACAAAGTCGGCAGCATGTTCGGCTTCTTCTTTACCGAAGAGGAGCAGGTGAGCAACTACCAGCAGGTGATGGCCTGCGACAACCAGCGCTTCAACCGCTTCTTCCACGGCATGTTGGAACAGGGCGTCTACCTGGCACCCGCCTCCTACGAGGCGGGCTTTATGTCCGCGGCCCACAGCGACGAGGATATCGACCGCACCATCGCCGCCGCACAAAAGGTGTTTGCCGAACTGGCAGACTGATCCCGCGGCCCGACTGATGGGCACGCTACCCATTGACTCACGCCATCCATGGCGCTCGCCCTTCGGGCGCCTACGGCGTCCAAATGGTGCTCCTGCCGATTTGTGCCCATCCTACATTCCACTTAACCACGAGGGTTGTATTCGGGTCCGTTGTGGTTAAAGATAAATGTATACATTTTTAATTGAGTATACATTTTGGCCTCACTCCGATCCGATATCGGCCTGTCCGCGATCAGCGCCGGCTTTGTCGCCGTGCTGGTGGGATTCGCCAGCTCCGTGGCCATCGTCTTCCAGGCCGCCCAGGCGGCGGGGGCCACCGAGGCGATGATGGTCTCCTGGATCGGCGCTCTGGGCCTGGGCATGGGACTCACCTGCATCGCCTTCTCCTGGTATTACAAGGCGCCGGTGATTACCGCCTGGTCCACGCCCGGCGCCGCCCTGCTCGCCACCGGGCTGGTGGGCGTCCCCATGGCGGAGGCGGTCGGCGCCTTTCTGTTCAGCGCCCTGCTCACCCTGCTGCTGGGACTGTCCGGCAGCTTCGAAAAGCTGATGAGCAAAGTCCCCATGCCCATCGCCAGCGCCATGCTCGCGGGAATCCTGGTGCAGTTCGGCCTGTCGGTGTTCACCTCGCTGCAGACCCAGCCGGCACTGGTGGGCATCATGCTGGCCTGCTACCTGGCCGGCCGGCGCTGGCTCCCCCGCTACGCGATTATCCTGGTGCTGGCAGCGGGCTTCGGGGCCAGTTGGCTGCTGGGCCTGATCCACTTCGAACAGCTGCACTGGACGCTCGGCACGCCGGTGTGGGTGTCCCCCGAGTTCCGCTGGTCCACCCTGCTCGGTGTCGGCCTGCCGCTGTTTATTGTCACTATGACCTCGCAGAATATTCCCGGCGTCGCTACCCTGCGGGCCAGCGGTTACGGCGATGTACCCATCTCGCCGGTGATCAGTGGCACCGGCCTGACCTCGCTGCTGCTGACCCCTTTCGGCGGCTTCGCGTTCAATCTCGCGGCCATCACCGCCGCCATCTGCACCGGCCCTGAGGCCCACCCGGACCCGGCCAAACGCTACACCGCCGGCATCGCCGCCGGGGTTTTCTACCTGCTGGCCGGGCTGTGCGGCACCAGCGTGGTGGCGTTGTTCAGCGCCTTTCCCGAGGCCCTGGTCGCCAGCCTCGCCGGCCTGGCGCTGATCGGTACCATCGGCGCCAGCCTGGCGGTTGCCACCGGCGATGAGCACAGCCGGGAAGCCGCGCTGATCACCTTTTTGATCACCGCCTCCGGCGTGTCCTTCTGGGGCATAGGCGCCGCCTTCTGGGGGCTGGTGGGCGGCCTGCTCGCCTCCCGACTGTTCCAGGCCAAGGTGAATCAGTGAGCCTCTACCGGCAACTCAAGGCGGACCTGCAGAGCGGGCGCTTCCCTCCCGGCACGGTGCTCCGGCAGGCGGAGCTGGCCGAGCAGTACGGCGTCAGCCGCATCCCGGTGCGGGACGCGATCCAGCGCCTGAAAAACGAAGGCTGGCTCACCGCCCACGGCAAGCGCGGCGTCGCCGTGCCCCGGTTCGATCCGCTGGAGGTGGAAGACATCTACCTGATGCGCATGCGCCTAGAACCGCTGCTACAGACCCTGGCGGGACCGAAGCTCAACGCCGAAATCCTGGGCAGGGCCAGGGACATTCTGGACAGGATGGAAAAGGAGGAAACGCTCTCCGCCGCGGAAATAGGCGCGCTCAACTGGCAGTTCCACACCTGCCTCTACCGCCCCGCCGACCGCCCCACCCTGTTCGCCACCGTGGCGCAGTTGCACCGCCAGTGCGAGCGCTATATCGGCTACCAGTCCCGCAGTCTCGACTACCAGCACACCAGCCAGCGGGAGCATTACGCACTTCTGGATGCGTTGCAGCGGGGCGATACGGAAGAAGCGGCGGAAATACTCGAACAGCATATCGCCGCCGCGGGGCGGGCACTAGTCCGGATATTGCGCCAGGGGCCGCGATGATCGCGCCGAGATCTGTGCGCTCAGTGCATTTTTGCGGCGTAGATGCATGCTTATTGCACGTATTAGCCGCAAAAATGTGCTGAGCGTGCAGAGATCAAGCGAGGGCGTGGCCCGTGGTGCAATATCCGGGCTAGACAGCATCTGAGCTGAGTGGCGGCCTGTTTGTTATGATTGCCGCCTCGTCCCAGCTGGAGTGATTTTCCCTATGAGTATCAGCCTTCACCGCGGCGCCTACCCCAACACCCGCCTGCGCCGCCTGCGCGCGCAGGATTTCTCCCGCCGCCTGGTGCGAGAAAACCGCCTGAGCGTCGACGACTTGATCCTGCCCCTGTTCGTGATCGAAGGCCGCAATGAAACCCAGCGGGTGGCCTCCATGCCCGGAGTGGAGCGCCTCACCGTGGACCTGCTGGCGAAAAAGGCCCGCGAGCTGGTGAAGCTGGGCATTCCCGCGGTGGCCCTGTTCCCGGTGGTGGACGCCGCGCACAAGTCCGACGACGCCCGCGCCGCCTACGACAGCGACGGCCTGGCCCAGCGCGCGGTGCGCGCACTCAAGGATGCCGCGCCGGAACTGGGCGTGATCACCGACGTGGCCCTGGACCCCTTTACCAGCCACGGCCAGGACGGGCTGATGGATGACAGCGGCTACATCGTCAACGACGACACCGTGGAAGTGCTGGTGCAGCAGGCCCTGTCCCACGCCGCCGCCGGCGCCGACGTGGTGGCCCCCTCGGACATGATGGACGGGCGCATCGGCGCCATCCGCAGCGCGCTGGAGCGGGAGGGCTGTGTAAACACTTTGATCATGTCCTATGCGGCCAAGTACGCCTCCGCCTACTACGGGCCTTTCAGGGATGCGGTGGGCTCCGCGGCCAACCTGAAAGGCGGCAGCAAGGCCAGCTACCAGATGGACCCGGGCAACAGCGACGAGGCGCTGCACGAGTGCGCCCTGGACATTCAGGAAGGCGCGGACATGATCATGGTCAAGCCGGGCATGCCCTACCTGGACGTGGTGCGGCGGGTAAAGGACGAGCTGCGCGTGCCCACCTTCGCCTACCAGGTGAGCGGCGAGTACGCCATGCACTGCGCCGCTTTCGAAAACGGCTGGCTGGCGCGGGAGGCGGTGGTTATGGAATCCCTGTTGGCGTTCAAGCGCGCCGGGGCGGACGGGGTCCTGACTTATTTCGCCGAAGAGGCGGCGCGGTTACTGCAGGATTAAAACTGCAGCCGTTTCCAGGCGCCCGGATCGACCACTGCCACAAAGACCAGCCCCACCAGCGCTCCCCAGAAATGCGCATCGTGGTTGATACGCCGGGTGCGGTCCCGGCCGGCGTAATAGCTGTAAGCAAGATAGAGCAGGCCGAACAGCCAGGCCTGGATGGGGATCGGCAGGAACAGCAGAAACAGTTCCGCCTGTGGGTAGTAGACGATAAACGCAAACACCACCGCGGAGATGGCTCCGGAGGCGCCGACGCTGGCGTACTGGGGATTCTGACGCTCCTTGAGCAGCGTCGGCAGGTGGCTGCCCACCAGCGCCAACCCGTAGAGCAGCGCGAATGCGGGCGTGCCCATCCGCCGCTCCAGCGGCGGGCCGAACACCCACAGGCACCACATGTTTACCGCCAGGTGCAGCAGGTTGGCGTGCACGAAATCCGCCAGGGCCAGCGAACCCAGTTGCTCGCCGCGCCAGACCCGATAGGGCTGAAAGGCGCAGCGGGCCAGCAGGCCCGGCAAAAGGTAGAGCGCGATCAGGCTGAAGGTGGTAGTTGCCACCAGCAGCACCCCGGTGGCGGATGACAGAAATTCGCTCACCGCTGCCCCCACTCCGCTGGCCCCGGCGCAATCAGGGCCACTGTTCCTCTTCCTCCGGCGGCCAGGGCTCGTCCTCCTCCACCGGAGGCCAAGGCTCGGCCTCTTCCACCGGGGCGCCCGGCTGCCGGCTGCGGCGCAATTCCTCTTCGCGGCGCAGGCGCTCCTCCTCCAGGTAGGGCTCCTCCTGCCGCAGTCGCTCCTCCTCCTCCATGCGCTCTAGCTGCTCCTGCTCAGCGCCCGGCATATCCAGGGGTTCCTCCTCTGGCCACTGCATTTCGTCGTCGCCGCGCAGCTGTTCCCGCAACTGGCGCTCGCGCTCTTCCCGGAGCTGCTGCTCCCGCGGGTCTATTCCCCAACCGGGGGTCATCTCTTCCCGAGGCGCTGCCTCCCCCTGCTCGCGGCCGAACAGGTCGCGGAACCAGCGCCAGCGGTCGCGGCCGACACACTCGGGAGCGGGCTCCAACTGGGTCTCATAGGAGAAGGGCATCTCGATACCGCCCCGGCAGTAGCGCGGGTCCATATACTGCCCCCGGGCATTCACCGACTTGAACTCCACCCCCCGCGGCGGCTCGATACGGCCGTGGCGGTGGGGCAGCTGGCGCATAATCTCGGTCCAGATGGTGAGCGCTCCGGTGGCGCCGGTGAGGCTGGTGCGCTGGTTGTCGTCGCGGCCGAGCCAGACCACCGCGGTAACGCCGGGGGAGAAGCCCGCAAACCAGCTGTCGCGGTAGTCGTTGGTGGTGCCGGTCTTGCCGGCGAAGGGCACGGTACTCGGCAGTCGCCGATAGGCGCTCTTGCCGGTGCCCTCGCGCATCACCTGCTCGAGGCCGTAGCGCAGCAGGTAGGCGGGCACCGGGTCCACGCCGCGGTTGGTGCGGCGGCGGAAATGCTGCACCTGTTCGCCTTCGGCATCGGACACCGCCAGCAGGGTGCGGAGTTCCACGTGTTCACCGCCGTTGGCGATAGTCTGGTACATGCCCGCGACTTCAAACGGAGTCAGCTCCACGGCGCCCAAAAACAGCGACGGCACCCGCGGCAGGTTCGCCTGCACCCCCAGGCGGCGGATGGTCTGGCGCACGTTTTCCAACCCCAGATCCAGGCCAAGGCGCGCAGTGGCCTGGTTGTAGGAGTTTGCCAGCGCCACGTAGAGAGGCACCTGCCCGTGGCTGCGGTTGCCGAAGTTGGCCGGCATCCACACCTTGCCGTTGTCACCCTCGACACGTATGGGGGCATCCTCGATCAGGGTGGCCAGGTTGTAGCGGTGCGGGCGTTCCAGGGCTGTGAGGAATACCGCCGGTTTGATCAGGGAACCCACCTGGCGCCGGGCCTCCAGAGCGCGGTTGAAGCCAGGGTAGTTGGGACGGCGGTCGCCCACCATGGCCAGCACGTCGCCGCTGTAGCTGTCCAGCAGCACGGTGGCGGCCTGCAGGGAGTCCGCCTGGATACCGCGATCCTTCTCCAGCTTCTCGGCTCCCCCGCTCACTGCGTCCTCGGCCAGTTGCTGCACCGAGGGCGCGAGGGTGGTATAGACCCGCAGGCCGGCGGTACGCAGTTCCTCGTAAGAGTAGTAGGGGCGCATCTCTTCCAGCAGGCGTTCGGTAAAGGCGGGATAGGGGTTCTGCGCAGAGGCGCCGGCGGTTGCCACTCCCAGGGGTTCGGCGGTGTAGGCCTTGTGTTCCCCGGCGGAGATCAGCCCCTGCTCCAACATCACGTCCAGCACAGTGTTGCGCCGCTCCAGGGCCCGTTCCGGATTGCGCCAGGGGTTGTAGTAGGAAGCTCCCTTGGCCAGGCCCACCAGCAGGGCTATCTCGTGCGGCTCCAGGGTGTCCAGCGGCTTCTGGAAATAGAACTGGGAGGCAAGGCCGAAACCGTAGATGGCGCGGCTGCCCTGCTGGCCCAGCCACACTTCGTTGACGTACTCCTGCAGGATGTAGGGCTTGTCGTAATGCAGTTCGATCAGTATCGCCATCAGCGCTTCATTGAACTTGCGCCAGAGGCTGGGATCGTGGTCGAAGAAGATATTCTTCACCAATTGCTGGGTGATGGTGCTGCCGCCCTGGACCACCCTGCCGGCCTTTATGTTGGCCACCATGGCGCGGGCTATACCCCGCGGCGAGACACCGAAGTGATGTACGAAATCCTGGTCCTCCACCGCGATCAGGGTGGCTCCGAGCAGCGGCGGAATATCCGCGAAGCGCACCGGGGTGCGGTCGTCGCCGCCGCCCAGCAGAGTGCCGATGGGCGCCGCATCCAGGCGGAACTGTTTCAGCCGCTCTCCGTTTTCCCCGCGCAGGTTGCTGAGCTCGTCATTGCGCAGGCGGAAGCTGACCTGGGCCGCCGGCTCGCGCTCATCCGCATGCACGAAATCCCGCCGCCATACCCGGTAGTCCATGCCCTCGCGGGACCACTGGCCGGGTTCGATCAACTGATCCTTTTTCCGGTAGTTGAGCGCCTCGAACTCCGCCGCCAGTTCGTCCGGGCGCATCACCATGCCCTCTTTCAACACCAGCGGGCGCGCGAACACCCGCGCGGGCAACTGGTACTGGCGGCTATCCAGCCGCTCGCGCAGTTCGACGTCGAGGAACACCATATAGCCCGCGAGCACCAGCGCGCCCACCAGCCCCAGGAGGCCCAGGCGGACCATCCAGCGGCGAAATCTTCCGGGTTTGGACGCTTTGCGGCGCCGGCGCTTTGTGGATGCCATATATTAAGGAAATACCAGACTTCTCAAATGAACTATAGATAGGGGGCTTGTCGATTGGTTCACCGGCGCTTTTATAAGGCTTGAGAGCAAACTGTCAATTGTTGCACTCGACCGGCGGGCCGCCATAATGCGCCTTTTGACGGAAACCCCAGGGGAAAACATGCATCAGTACGATCTCTACGGCATCGGCGCCGCCTTGCTCGACACGGAAATCGAAGTCTCGGACCGCGATCTGGAGGCCCTGGGGGTCGAAAAGGGGGTGATGACTCTGGTGGACGACACCCGCCAACGCCAGTTGGTGGACGACCTTACCGACCACCTGGTGACCGCCAGCCGCGCCTGCGGAGGCTCCGGCGCCAACACCGTGATCGCCGCCAGCTACTTCGGCCTCCGCACCTTTTACTCCTGCAAGGTGGCGGCGGACGACAACGGCGACTTCTACCTGGCCAACCTGGATGCCGCCGGGGTGGATTATCCGCGGGTGCTGGATAGCGCCGACGGCGGCACCAGCGGCAAGTGCCTGGTGTTGATCACGCCGGACGCCGAGCGCAGCATGAACACCTTCCTGGGCATCAGCGAGCGGCTGTCGGTGGCCGAAGTGGACAGCGCGGCCCTGGCCGCTTCCCGCTGGGCCTATATCGAGGGCTACCTGGTGTCCTCCGACACCGGCCGCGCCGCCGCCATCGCCCTGCGCGAGCAGGCGGAAGCCGCGGGGGTCAAAACCGCCCTCAGCCTCTCGGACCCGGCAATGGTGCACCTGTTCCGCGACGGCCTGGGGACGATGATCGGCGGCGGTGTCGACCTGCTGTTCTGCAACCGCGACGAGGCCCTGGGCTTCACCGGGACCGACTCGGTGGAGAGCGCCGCGCTGGCCCTGCGCGACTACTGCCGCAGTTTCGCGATCACCCTGGGCGCCGAGGGTGCCCTGCTGTGGGACGGCGGGCGGCAGTACCGGGTGGCATCTCCGCAGGTACACGCGGTGGACACCAATGGCGCGGGGGATATGTTTGCAGGGGCCTTTCTCTACGGTCTCAACCGGGATATGCCCTTCGCCGAGGCGGGCGAACTGGCCTGCCGCGCGGCGGCTCGGGTGGTGAGCCAGTACGGGCCTCGGTTGCGTCCGGAACAGCACGGCGAGCTTTTGAATGCGGAATGCGGAATGCGGAATGCGGAATATTGATCATTCCGCATTGTTACCGTGTATTTCCGGCAGGCAGGAGGCCGCGGCGATGCCGAAGCCCTGGGCGTAGTCCACCCCCATAAGGCGCAACTTCTCCAGCAACTCAGGTGTCTCCGCGTACTCAGCGATGGTGCTGATGCCCATCCGCTTGGCCAAGTGATCGACGGTGCTGACAATAGCGCTGTCGATCTCATCCTCGAGCATATTGCGCACAAAACTGCCGTCTATTTTCAGGAAGTCCACCGGCAGCTGGCGCAGGTAGGCCAGAGAGGAGACGCCGCGGCCGAAGTCGTCCAGGGCGAAGCTGCAACCGGCGGCGCGCAGTTTGTGGATAAAGATCAGCGCCCGCTCCAGGTTGTCGATGGCGCTGGTCTCGGTGATCTCGAACTGCACCCGCGAGGGCGCTACACCGGCCTCGGTGAGTTCCTGCAGCACATAGTCCGCAAAGGTCTCGTCCCCCAGGCTGATGCCGGAAATATTGATCGCGTAACTGAAACCGCCCTCTCCCTGGCGCTGCTCCAGGGCCATATAGGCGAAGACCTTGCGGATCACCCAGCGGTCCACCTCCTCGATCAGGCCGTAGCGCTCCGCCGCCGGCAGGAACATTCCCGGGGAGATGATATCGCCGTTGCGACCGCGCATGCGCACCAGTATCTCGTAGTGGTGGATGCGCTGGCCCTGCTGCAGCGCCACCACCGGCTGGCGGTAGAGCAGCATGCGATCCTCCCGCAGCGCGGCGTTGATCTCCGCCACCCAGGTGGTCTGGCGGCGCTTCTCCAGCACCTTGCGGGAGTCGCTGAACAGCTTGACCCGGTTGCGCCCCTGGTCGCGCGCGGCGCAGCAGGCGTCGTTGGCGGTGGCCAGCAGTTGGCTCGCGGGGGGCGCGTGGCGGTCTGCGGTCACCGCGCCGATGGAAAGCGCCACGCGGCTGTCGTTGCCCTCCCAGCGGAAGGCGAAGCCGTTCACCGCATTGCGCAGGCGCAGCACCACGCGGCGCGCCTCCTCCACAGTGCAGTCCCGCAGCAGGATGGCGAATTCGTCGCTGCCCACACGGGCAAAGATATCGCCGCCGGACAGGCAGCGGCGCAGCAACTGGGCCAGCTGCACCAACAGCTGGTCGCCGGCGCTGTAGCCCAGGGTGTCGTTGACCACCTTGAAGTGGTAGACATCCAGGTAGAGCAGCACATGGTGCTGGCGCTTGTCGACACACAGGGACAGCACCCGCTGCAATTCGCTCTCGAAAAACTGCCGGTTGGGGAGCTGGGTGAGGGGGTCGTGGCTGGTCTGCCAGCTGAGCCGGGAGGAGATGCGCCGGGCGGCGGTGGTGTGGCGCAGTATCAGCACGAAGTTCTTCAGCGCCGCGGCCTCGCGCACCGCGATCACCTGCACGTTCACCTCCACCGGTTCGGCGCCGTCGTCGATACGCAGGATACAGGCGCGGAATTCGCGCACACTGGGCAGGTCGGCGGGATCGGTGTCGGCGGCGGGCAGCACCGGCAGGGGCGCGCCGTTGCTATCGACAAGCTGCAGGCTGTCGTTGAGCAACTGGCCCGGCAGCAATCCCACCAGATCGCCGGTCATCTCGCTCACCAGCGGGTTGCTGTAGGTCACCCGGCCCCGGGCGTCGGTCACTATCACCCCGTCGGCGATCTCGCCCAGGGCCACCTCCGCCGCCTGCAGGCTGAGTTGCCCACCGGACAGAAGCTCGTCCTCGACCTGGGTCAGCAGGCCGAGAAACTCGACGGATTTCGGATCAAATTCAGTCAAAGGTGCAAGTCCACGCCTTATTCTTCTGTCTTGTGTCGGACGACGGGGAACGGGTATGGAAAACGGGAGCCCTGCCCGACCGGCGATGCCGCAATTCTGCCAATGCCGTCACGCAAAATAAAACACAGCCTCTACTGGGCACGGCTCAGAGATGCTGGCGCAGGAAGCTCTTCAGCTTCTCGTCTGCGAAGGCCCGCTGCAGGGTGGCGCTGAGCAGGCCGTTGACCCGTGCTTCCACTTCCGCGCGGTCGGGCTTGACCAGGCTGCGGTCCACACCGCTGGTGCTGTAATTGCCATAGTAGGTGGCGCCGCCGATGGTCACCTGCAACTGCACCTCGGCGGAGGTGTTCACCTTGCTGGTGTAGAGCTTGTTCGGGCTGTCGTAGCTGAGCCCGGTCAGATTGGCCACCACCTGGACGTCCGCCGCTCCGCTTTCCACCGGGCGGAAGGACCAGGCCGCAAAACCCTCGCTCAGGGCGTCCGCCATGGCGGTTTCCACGCCGTTGGCCAGGGTGACGTTGGAACTATCCGCATAGATACCGCCCAGGGAGCCGAGGCCGCCGCCGGGCAGCTTGTTGGCCCCGCGCACGTTGATCGTGTGGCCGGCGCCGATGGTGTCCGGCGCCACCTCCACCTGAGGCTGCAGGCGGATCTGCAGCGGGCTGTGGGCACAGGCGGCGAGAGCGATGGCTCCCAGGAACAAGAGCATTTTTTTCATGACTTCCTCCAGCGTAAAAAATTATCCGTGATGGTGGCGATGGGGATCTGCAGTCGCCCGCAGCTTTCGCACCGGCACCGAAATCTCGATCGCCTGGCCGTCGGCAAAACGGAGCCGCAACGGCAACTGCTCGCCGGCGCGCAGCCGCACCCCGTGCAGCATCAGGTGCACGCCCCCCGGCGCCATGCGCAGGCTGCCGCCCGCGGGCACCTCCAGCAGTTCCAGGGGGCGCATTCGGCTGACGCCGTTCTCCTCGACGGTGGTGTGCAGGTCGGCGGAGGCCTGGGCCCGCCCCGGCAGTTCCACCGCGAGCAGGCGTCGCGCCGCGGTGCCGCGGTTGTGCAGGGTCAGGTAGGCCGCACTCATTTCCACACCGGGCGGCGTCTCGCGGGCATAGCCCTCGACCTGCAGCGGGGCTTTCTGTTCCTCCTCCTGTCCCCCCTGCTGTCTCTCCTCCGAACTGGCGACGGCGGCCAGCAACAGGGTACCCAGCAGGAGCGCGGCGATCCGGTTCACTGTCCCGCCTCCCGCGCCGGCTGTATCAGCAGCAGTTGGGGCGAAGCGCCCAGTTTGATATCCCCGCGCACCCGGTAGCCGGGCACCGCCTCGCGCAGCTGCTGGTAGACCCAGCGGCCCTCGGCGTCGTTGCGGGCGACGATGATCACCCGCAGTTCCTCGCGGCGAATGCGCAGCGCAGTGCTGCGCAGCAGTGCAACTATCGCGTCGGAGCGGGCCGCGAGTTGCGCCGCGGGCAGGGGCACCGATTCCCCTTCTGGCAAGTTTACACTGGCGCGACTGCGCTCGCGGGCCAGTTGTGCGCGCACCTCCGCCGTCAATGGGTTGCCCGGGGCCAGTTCCTCGGCGCGGTTCAGGAAACTGTTCACCTCGCCGAAGGCGCGCCGGCGCAGAGCGTCGCGGGCGCTCGCCACCAGTTCCAGCACGATGCTCTGGATGCCGCTGGTGGCGCGGATATTACCCGGGTCCAGTTGCCGCACTCTCAAGTAGTGATCGTAGGCGCTGGCTCCGGCGGGCTCGGTGAGGAATCCCCTCCGCTCCGCCTCCTCCGCGCGCTGCAGGAAGTAGTTCACCGCCCGCTGGCGGATCTCCTCCGGCGACGGCCCCCGCGGCTTCACCGGCTGGGGCTGCGGCACCGGCTGGGGTTGCGGCGGGGCACTGCCGCCGCAGCCGGCCAGCCACAACAGACACGCCAGCACCAGACCACCGCTGCGGAAGATATTCGCCGACGACAAGACCCTTCCCCTCCACTGTTGTAATGTTGCTCGCTATACTGCCGGCACGGCGGCCCTCAGCGGGCCAGAATGAACCCCAGCCGGGCCCGGGCAGTCGAAACCTGTCGCACCCGACTATAAAGAATTTTTATTCCCATGGCTGTGAAGACTGGCAGTTTCCACAAAAATTTCCTCGGCGCACTGGCTGTACTGATTTTTTTTCTCGGCAGCGGCGCGACCGCACAACCGCAGCCCCCCTTCGCCGGCCAGTCGCCGGGCGCCGCGCAGGACGCCGAATTCCTGCCGGTGGACGAGGCCTACCAACAGGACTTCCTGTTTTCGAAGCAGGGAGCCAGCGCCATCTTCCAGATAGCCCCCGGCTACTATCTGTACCGCGACAAACTGGCCCTGTACCGGATCGACGGCGACCAAAAGACGCCCCTGCCGCTGACCCTGCCGGAGGGCGAAGTTATCTGGGATGACTACTTCGAGAAGGAAACCGAAGTCTACCGGATACAGCTAGAGGTGCCGCTGGCGATACCGCGGACAGACGGCCCGCTACAGCTGGAAGTGCACTATCAGGGCTGTGCCGACGCCGGTCTCTGCTATCCGCCCCAGGTGCGCCATTTCTCCGTCGACCCCGCCACCGGCACCGCCGAACCGGTGTCAGCCCCGGGGACGGGGGCCGGCGCCAGCCCGCCCCCGACAACCGGGAGTAGCTCCAGCCTGGCCCTGCCGGTGGCGCTGCTGCTGGCGTTTGCCGGCGGCCTGCTGCTGAACCTGATGCCCTGCGTCTTTCCGGTGCTCTCCATCAAGCTGCTGGCGATCGCCCAACTGCCCGGAGGGCGGCAGCGGCACGGCTGGTCCTACAGCGCCGGAGTGGTATTGAGCTTCGTGCTGATCGCGGCACTGATGCTGGCTCTGCGCGCCGGCGGCCAGGCGGTGGGCTGGGGCTTCCAGTTGCAGTCCCCGGTGCTGATCGCGGCCCTGGCGTACCTGTTTTTCGCCATGGGCCTCGGTTTGTCCGGGGTGGCGGAATTGGGCGGGCGGCTGATGGGGCTGGGCAGTAGCCTCGGCACCACCAAGGGTCTGGGCGGCTCCTTTGCCAGCGGCGTGCTGGCCACGGTGGTAGCCAGCCCCTGCACCGCTCCGCTGATGGGCTCGGCGCTCGGTTTCGCGGTAACCCAGCCCGCCGCGGTGGCGCTGTCGGTATTCGCCGCCCTGGGGGCGGGGATGGCGGCGCCCTTCCTGCTGCTCACCTATATCCCGGCGCTGGCGGACCGGTTGCCGCGCCCCGGCCCCTGGATGGACAAACTGAAGCAGCTGCTGGCCTTTCCCATGTATCTCACCGCGGTGTGGCTGCTGTGGGTACTGGGCCGGCAGACCGGCAGCGACGGCGTGGCCCTGGTACTGGCGGGGGGCGTGGGCATCGCCTTCGCCCTGTGGCTGTGGCCGCGGCCGGACTGGCACTGGGGCAAGGGCGCGGTGGCGATAACCGCGTTGGCCGCCGCAGTCCTGCTGCTGCCGCGGCTGCCTGCCGGCGGCGGGGCTCCCGAGGCCGCCGGCTACTGGCAGGCCTACTCCCCGGAGCGGCTGGAGAGCGCCCGCGCCGAGGGCCGCCCCGTGCTCGCCAATATGACCGCGGCCTGGTGCATCACCTGCCTGGCCAACGACAAGATGGTGCTGGCGAGCGATACCATCTCCGATGCGGTGCGGGAGCTGGGCGTGGTCGCGCTCAAGGGCGACTGGACCAACCAGGACCCACAGATCAGCGAACTGCTGGCCCGTTACGGGCGCACCAGCGTGCCCCTCTATCTCCTCTATCCCGCCGACGGCGGCGACGCCAGGATACTGCCCCAGGTACTCACCCGCGATGGATTGCTGGCGGAACTCCGTGCGGCCGCGGGAGCAGGTGATGGAAAACGGAAAACCGTGTCGCGGTGAACGCGATGCGAAGCCCCCCTGCCGCCCGAACTCTTCCACAAGCAGCCTTTGTAGCCAACTTCCCGGGCAATCGAGCCACCTCTCCAGCCGTTTTGCGGGGATTTTCAAGAAAACTTCGCCGAACTGCGGCTAACTTCAATAAACTGTGCGCTAGGCATGGACAGAGAGTCACTTTTGCGGCACACTCGCCGCGGCACTCGCGATTTCTCACTGGAAATCCGAGTTTGTCGGCAAGATTGCCAATTTTCGTCTGATTTTTGTCAACTTTCGCGCTTTTTCTGCAGGGCAACCTATGGCAAATATCCTTCTGCTGCACGGCCCCAATCTCAACCTGCTCGGCACCCGCGAGCCGCAGATCTACGGTGCCACCACCCTGGCACAGATCGACAGCGACGCCCGCGCCCGGTGCACCGCCGCCGGCCACCAGTTGGAAACCCTGCAGAGCAACAGTGAAGCGGAACTGATCGGGCGAATCCAGGCGGCCGCCGGGAAGGTGGACTTTATCGTGATCAATCCCGCCGCCTTCACCCACACCAGCGTGGCACTGCGCGACGCACTGGCGGCGGTGGGCATCCCCTTTGTCGAGGTGCACCTGTCCAACCCCCACGCGCGGGAGGAATTCCGCCGCCACTCCTATTTTTCCGACCTGGCCCGGGGGGTGGTATGCGGCTTCGGCGCGCTCAGCTACACCCTCGCAATCCAGGCGGCCATACAACACTTTGAACAACCCCAATAACTAACGGTATTCAACCAGAACTGCGAGAGAGACTATGGATATCCGCAAGATAAAAAAACTGATTGAACTGCTCGAGGAATCGGATATTGGCGAGCTGGAGATCAAGGAAGGCGAAGAATCCGTGCGTATCAGCCGCGGCTCCGCCCACCTGGCGGCGCCGGTAGCTGCCGCTCCGATAGCGCCGCCCCCCGCGGCCGCCGCGGCTCCCGCACCGGCACCCGCGGCGGCGGAACCGGAAAGCGTGCCCGCGCCGAGCGGCCACCAGGTCAAATCCCCCATGGTGGGCACCTTCTACGGCTCCCCCAGCCCCGGCGCCGAGCCCTTCGTCAAGGAGGGCCAGCAGGTCAAGGTCGGCGACGTGATCTGCATCGTCGAGGCGATGAAAATGATGAACCAGATAGAGGCAGACAAGGCCGGTACCATCGAGGCCGTTCTGGTGGAGGACGGCCAGCCGGTGGAGTTCGACCAGCCGCTCGTGACCATCGTCTGAGCGGGGTGAAACAGCATGTTTGACAAAGTACTGATCGCCAACCGGGGCGAAATCGCGCTGCGCATACTGCGCGCCTGCAAGGAAATGGGTATCTCCACCGTGGCGGTGCACTCCCAGGTGGATCGCGACCTGAAGCATGTGCGCCTGGCGGACGAGGCGGTGTGCATCGGCCCCAACCCCTCGCCCCAGAGCTACCTGAACATCCCCGCGATTGTCTCCGCGATGGAGATCACCGACGCGGTGGCGGTGCACCCGGGCTACGGCTTCCTGGCGGAGAACGCCGACTTCGCCGAACAGGTGCAGAAGAGCGGCTTCACCTTTATCGGCCCGGACCCGGACGTGATCCGCCTGATGGGCGACAAGGTCTCCGCCATCGCCGCAATGAAAAAAGCCGGCGTGCCCACGGTGCCCGGTTCCGACGGCCCGCTCCCCGCCAACGGCGAGCGATGCCTGGAGGTAGCGCGCAACATCGGCTACCCGGTGATTATCAAGGCCGCCGCTGGCGGCGGCGGGCGCGGCATGCGCGTGGTGCACACCGAAGCGGCGCTGCTCAACGCCATCTCGGTGACCCGGTCCGAGGCCCAGGCGGCCTTCGGCGACGGCACCGTATACATGGAGAAATTCCTGCAGAACCCGCGTCATGTGGAAATCCAGGTGATGTCCGACGGCCAGGGCAACGCCGTGCACCTGGGCGATCGCGACTGTTCACTGCAGCGACGCCACCAGAAAGTGCTGGAGGAGGCCCCCGCGCCGGGCATTCCCGACGAAGTGCGCGCGCAGGTGCAGCAGTCCTGCGTACAGGCCTGTATCGACATCGGCTACCGCGGTGCCGGCACCTTCGAGTTCCTCTATGAGGATGAGCGTTTTTTCTTTATCGAGATGAACACCCGCATCCAGGTGGAGCACCCGGTCACCGAGATGGTCACCGGCGTGGACCTGATCAAGGAGCAGATCCGCGTTTGCGCCGGCGAGAAGCTGTCGCTGCGGCAGGAGGATATCCAGATCCGCGGCCACGCCTTCGAGTGCCGCATCAACGCCGAAGACCCCAAGACCTTCTTCCCCTGCCCCGGCAAGGTGAGCAACTTCCACACCCCCGGCGGCCTGGGCGTGCGCGTCGACTCGCACCTCTACTCCGGCTACACGGTGCCCGCCAACTACGACTCCATGATCGCCAAGGTCATCACCCACGGCGAAGACCGCGGGACGGCGCTGGCGCGCATGCGCATGGCCCTGTCGGAACTGATCGTCGACGGCATCAAGACCAATATTCCGCTGCAGGAAGACCTGGTGCGCGACAGCGCCTTCGCCGAGGGCGGGGTGAATATTCACTACCTGGAGAAGAAGCTAGGTCTATGACCGAAGACTCTGCCGAACTGATCTTGGTACTGATCGCCCTGGCCAGCCTGCAACTGCACTGGCTGGGGGTTCGCCGTCGGCGGCGCTACGCCTCCCGGCGGGGAGCCGCTCCGGACCTTGAAAAGGTGGCACTGCTGGTGCTGGTGGCGGTAACCATGGTACTGATCCCGCTGCTGGACCTGTTCGTGCCCTGGTTCGAGTTCGCCGACCTGGTGTTTCTCGACGAAGTGGCCTGGATCGGCCTCGGCCTCGGCAGCGCGGCGGTCTGGCTCTTCTGGCGTGCCGAAACCGACTGGCTGCGCTTCTGCCGCAACCGGGACGACACGCTGGTGGACCGCGGCATCTATCGCCACCTGCGCCACCCTCACTATGCGGCCATGCTGCTCTGGACCCTCGCCCAACTGCTGCTGCTGCAGAATTGGCTTGCGGGCCCGGCCGCGGCACTCACCTTTGTCGCCGTCTACCTGCTCCGGGTGCCACTGGAGGAACAACGCCTGCTCGAGCGCCACGGGCACCACTACCTGGACTATATGGAACGCACCGGCGCCATACTGCCCCGCTGGCCGCGCGATCGCTGAATACGATTTCAAGGAGAGTTACTATCATGGAAATTCACCCCCTCGGCCGCGCGCAGCTGGAAGAGCTGTCCCGCCACGCCGAGGTCCTGGAGCGGGACAGGTTCGGCATTAAGGTGCTGCGACTGGCGGACGGGTGCTACCTCAAGTACTTCCGGCGCAAGCGCTGGTTCAATCGCGAGCTGCTGGCCCCCGCAGCGCTGCGCTTCGCGCGCCACGCGCACAGCCTGCATCGCCTGGGCATTCCCACACTGGAAGTGCTGAGTCTGCACCGAATCACCGGCGAGCCCCACACGGTGGCCATCTACCAACCACTGCCCGGCCACACCCTGCGCGAACTGCTGGCAGAGGGCCGCGCCGACCGCCAGTTGATGTATCGGGTGGGCGTGTTCATTGCCCGCCTGCACCGCCAGGGCGTTCTTTTTCGCTCGGTACACCCCGGCAATATCGTGGTCGACGGCCTGCACATCGGCCTGATCGACCTGCTGGACATGCGCCTGCTCCCCTGGTCCCTGTCGCGCTGGGCGCGCCGCCGCAACTGGCTGCACTTCCTGCGCTGCGCCAAGGACAATGCCCACCTGCACCCGGAGCTGATCGACGCCCTGCTGTTCGGCTACCGCGACGCCGCCGATCTGCCGCGGCGGGAGCTGGGCCAGGTGACCGAGAGGATTCGCGGCCTGCTGAATTGACCGCGCCCGTGTAGGGGCGGCCGCTCCTACACGGTTCACTGATAACTGTTCACTGATAACTGACACTCCATGCCCTGGCTACAACTCCGCGTAGACACTGATCGCGAACACGCTGAAAAAATCGAGGACGCGCTGCTGTTTGCCGGCGCCGTCTCCGTCACCTTGCAGGACAACGCCGACCAGCCGCTGCTGGAACCCGCTCTGGGAGAAACCCCGCTGTGGGACCAGACCCGCGTCACCGGCCTGTTCGATGCCGCCGTGGACACCGCGGTCACCGAGGCCAAAGCCGCCTCCTTCCTGTGCGAACCGCTGCCCAATGCCCGCTGGGAGCAGTTGGAAGACAAGGACTGGGAGCGGGAGTGGATGAGCCATTACAAGCCCATCCAATGCGCCGACAACCTGTGGATTTGCCCCAGTTGGTGCGAACCGCCGCAGCCCGAGGCGGTCAACCTGCTGCTGGACCCGGGCCTGGCCTTCGGCACCGGCACCCACCCCACCACCTTCCTGTGCCTGCAGTGGTTGGCCGCCGAGCCGCTGGCGGGGAAGGCCGCGATCGATTTCGGCTGCGGCTCCGGCATCCTCGGCATCGCCGCGCTGCTGCTGGGCGCGGAGCGCGCCATGGGCACCGATATCGATCCCCAGGCGCTGCTCGCCAGCCGCGACAACGCCGAGCGCAACGGCATAGACCCGGAGCGCTTCCCGGTCTACCTGCCGGACCAGCTGCCGCGGGAGCCGGCGGATATCCTGCTGGCCAACATTCTCGCCGGCCCCCTGGTGGAATTGGCGCCACAACTGGTGGAACTGACCAGGACCGGCGGTCGCCTGTGCCTGTCCGGTGTGCTCGCCACCCAGGCGGAAGCGGTGAAAGCCGCCTACCGCCAGTGGGTGGACTTCGACGAGGACGGGCAGCGCGAGGAATGGGTGCGCCTCAGCGGCACCCGTGTGTGCTAGCACCCACTCACCCCGCAAGCCCGCCCTTGCCCAAGGTATCGATGGCCGCCTAAACTTGGCGGCCGAATAAAAACTGCCGAAATCGAATGTCGCAACTGGTTACCCGCTGCCCCCACTGCAGCACCTCTTTCCATGTCAACGAACAGCAGCTGCGCGCCGCCCGCGGCGCCGTGCGCTGCGGTTCCTGCCTGCAGGTTTTCCGCGCCGACGAGAACATCGTTTTCACCGAGAGCAATCCCGGCGCGGGTCGGGACCTGGAGGCACTGCTGGAAGACGACGACTTCCTGATTCACGACGATATCAACCTGGACGGCGAGGGGGAGCCGCCCACCGTACCCGCGAACAGGCCGGAGCCCGAAGTGAAACGGGAAGAAAAGCGGGACAGCCCCCTGATCGACGAAGCCTTCGGCGACAGCCAGTGGCAGGAACTGGAATCCGGCGGCGCGGAGCCCGATGCCGATGAAGATGAAGATGAAGACGATTACAACGACCCGCTGACAACGGGCCTGAGGGAAGATCCCTGGGCCGATGAATCCCCCAAGCCACCGCAAAGGCGCGAGCCCACATTCTCCTCCCGCTGGGATGAAGGCCTTCCCACAGACGGGCCTCCCCGGCGCCCACAGCGGCCCAGGCAGGGGGCGAAAACCGCGCGCAACAGCGAAACCCCGGACTTCTCCGCGACTCCCGAACGCGAGCGCGAGCGCGAGCGGCTGATCTCCGGCATCGAACCGGCGCCCCTGGAAGTCAGCTGGAGGCCGGCTCGCGACCGCCGCCTTCCCAACTGGGCCTGGACGTTGCTGGCCCTGCTGCTGTGCACCGCCCTCGCCGCCCAACTGGCCTATTTTCGCTTCGACAGCCTGAGCAGGCAGGAGCCCTGGCGCGGCCTCTACGCCGCAGCCTGCCCCCTCCTCGGCTGCCAGTTACCGGCGCTGGTGGACCCGCCCGCGATTCGCACCTCCAACCTGGTGGTGCGCAGCCACCCCCAGACCCAGGGGGCACTGGTGGTGGACGCGGTGCTGCTCAACACGGCGCCCTTCGCGCAGCCCTTCCCCGGCCTGCTGCTCTCCTTCACCGACCTCAAGAACAGGCCGGTGGCCAGCCGCCGCTTCACCCCCCGGGAGTACCTGCAGGGCGAACTGGCCGGCCGCAAACTGATGCCGCCGGGAAGCCCGGTACATATCGCCATCGAGATCGTCGACCCGGGCAGCGAGGCGGTGAACTACGAGTTGCATATCGCCCCCTGAATCTCTTCACGGACCTATGACCGGCGCCTAAAACAACAAAAACTGCGCAAACCTCAAGCTAAACGTGCAGTTTGCGACCAATTTGCGCGCTTTTTCGCTTTTCCAATACCGGGGCAACGGCTATCATAGGCGGCTCTTTGTTCCGGGGCCGAAAGCCCCGTTTATCGGGGCTGATGGCTCCCCTTTGACACCTGACACCCGAGCGGAGCAAGGTTTGCCCAGCGATATCGCCATAGGCCCCCACGTTATCGGCACGCCGGTAATCCTGGCGCCCATGGCCGGGGTGACCGACCGCCCCTTCCGGCAACTGTGCCGACGCCTGGGAGCGGGGCTGGTAGTATCGGAGATGGTCACCGCGGATACCCGCCTGTGGAACAGCCGCAAATCCCGCCTGCGCCTGGACCACCGCGGCGAAGCGGCGCCGGTCTCGGTGCAGATCGCCGGCGGCGACCCGCGGATGATGGCGGAGGCGGCCCGGGAGAACGTGCGCCGTGGCGCCCAGATCATCGACATCAATATGGGCTGCCCGGCCAAGAAGGTGTGCAAAAAAGCGGCGGGATCGGCCCTGCTGCGAGACGAAAAACTGGTGGCGGATATTCTGGAAGCCGTGGTCCGGTCCGTCTCGGTACCAGTGACCCTGAAGATCCGCACCGGCTGGTGCACCGACTCGCGCAATGGGGTCACCGTGGCCAGAATGGCCGAGGATATCGGTATCTCGGCCCTCGCGGTACACGGGCGCACCCGCGCCTGCGGCTACCACGGTCAGGCCGAATTCGATACCATTGCCGAGATTGTATCCAGGGTTGGAATTCCGGTTTTCGCCAACGGCGACATCACCGGTGCGGAGCGGGCCCGCGAGGTGCTCGACCACACCGGTGCCGCTGCAGTCATGATTGGCCGTGCAGCACAGGGACGGCCATGGATATTTCGGGAGATAGCCCACTACCTCGCCACCGGCGGGCGGCTGCCCGAGCCCTCACTGGAAGAAGTCAGGGATATTTTGCTCGCCCACCTGGGTGAATTGCACCGTTTCTACGGTGAAGTGATGGGGGTCCGTATCGCCCGCAAGCATGTGGGCTGGTACCTGAAGACACTCGCGGGGAGCGAGTCCTTTCGCAAGACCTTTTTCCAACTGGAATGCGCAGAAGCACAACATGCCAGCGTTCAGACCTGGTTTGAACGCCGAATAACGAGAGGGGCACAAGCGGCATGAATAACGAAGCACTTATTCCGGATACCGGCAGCGATGAGGTATCCAGCGGGGGGCAGACGCAGCTGGCGGAGCCGCAGCAACAGTCTCTGCGCGACGCGGTTGAGCAGGCGATGGAGAACTATTTCCGCCACCTGGACGGGCAGATGGTCACCGACGTCTACGACATGGTGCTGTCCGAGATAGAGGCGCCGATGCTGGAAGTGGTGATGAAGTACACCCGCCACAACCAGACCCGCGCCGCCCAACTGCTGGGCCTGAACCGCGGCACCCTGCGCAAGAAACTGAAGCGCTACGGGCTGCTGTAGTTCAGAGGACAGAGGCCAGATGACCAGATGACAGAGCCGCGCAGTGCGCGGCTTTTGCTTTTCGGAGGGGATCGGGGCCCGGGACAGTGTCCGCGCACGGCGCCGCAAGAAACGGAAAACTCTGAACTGGCTGAGAACTCGCTTACGCCGGGTCCCGGCGGTCCCGGGTCCCGCATCCCCGCCCCCGACCACCACTAAACTCCAACCCAATACTCATCTGACAGGAAACACCAACCCATGACCAAACCCATTCGCCGCGCGCTGGTCAGCGTGTCGGACAAGACCGGAATCGTCGACTTTGCCCGCCAACTGGCCGATATGGGCGTGGAAATCCTCTCCACCGGCGGCACCTTCCGCCAACTGCAGGAAGCCGGTATTGCGGTAACCGAAGTCTCCGACTACACCGGTTTTCCCGAGATGATGGACGGTCGCGTCAAGACCCTGCACCCCAAGGTACACGGCGGCATCCTCGGCCGCCGCGGCACCGACGACGCGGTCATGGACGAGCACGGCATCCGGCCCATAGACATGGTGGTGGTCAACCTCTATCCCTTCGCACAGACAGTCGCAAAACCCGACTGCACTCTCGCGGACGCCATCGAGAATATCGATATCGGCGGCCCCACCATGGTGCGCGCGGCGGCCAAGAACCACAAAGACGTGGCGATCGCGGTCAATGCCGGCGACTACGACGGCATCATCTCCGAGATGCGCTCGAACAACGGCGCCCTGAGCCAGGCCAGCCGTTTCGACCTGGCGGTGAAAGCCTTCGAACACACCGCCGGCTACGACGGCGCTATTGCCAATTACCTGGGTACCATCACGGGATCGACCGAAGACAGCGGCAGGCAGACCTTCCCCCGCACCTTCAACAGCCAGTTCATCAAGAAACTGGACCTGCGCTACGGCGAGAACCCACACCAGCGCTCCGCCTTCTATGCGGAGGCCAATCCGGTGGAGGCCGGCATCGCCACCGCCGCACAGCTGCAGGGCAAGGAACTCTCCTACAACAATATCGCCGATACCGACGCCGCGCTGGAGTGCGTGAAATCGTTCAATGAGCCGGCCTGCGTGATCGTCAAGCACGCCAACCCCTGCGGCGTGGCCATCGCCGCCAATATCGGCGAAGCCTACGAACTGGCCTACGCCACCGACAATGAATCGGCGTTTGGCGGCATTATCGCCTTCAACCGCGAACTGGACGGCGCCACCGCGAAAGCCATCGTCGAGCGCCAGTTCGTCGAAGTGATCATCGCACCTTCGGTCAGCGAAGAGGCTAGGGCCGCGGTGGCGGAGAAGAAGAATGTGCGCCTGCTGGCGTGCGGCCAGTGGGGGGGCGCCTGCGGCCAACTTGGAGAGCAGCGGGTAGCCGCGCTGGACTACAAGCGGGTCAACGGCGGCCTGCTGGTCCAGGACCGCGACGATGGTTTCGTCGCCGAGTCCGACCTCAGGATAGTCAGCAAACGCCGGCCCAGCGAAGAGGAGATCCGCGACCTGCTGTTCACCTGGAAAGTCGCCAAGTACGTCAAGTCCAACGCCATCGTCTACGGTAAGGACGGCCGCACCATCGGTGTGGGTGCCGGCCAGATGAGCAGGGTCAACTCCGCGCGCATCGCCGCGATCAAGGCGGAGCACGCGGGCCTGGAAGTGAAGGGCTCAGTGATGGCCTCCGACGCCTTCTTCCCCTTCCGCGACGGTATCGACAACGCCGCCGCAGTAGGTATTGTCGCGGTGATCCAGCCCGGCGGCTCCATGCGCGACGAGGAAGTGATCGCCGCCGCGGACGAGCACGATATGGCGATGGTGTTTACCGGTATGCGCCATTTCCGGCACTAGAGCCCTGGGACAAATCGGCAGGATTGCCGATTTGGACAGCTTTAGCTGGCCGCAGGCCGAGCGCCAGGGATGGCGCGAGTCACCGCGGAGCTCCAGCTCCGCACACGGGCCGCAGGCCCGCTATTCGGGACTCAAAACTCGAAAGTGATCGGAGCCCGGAGAGGGGAGCCGGCCCCGTTCGCGGGCATGGCCCGCTCCTACAAAGCACCGTCATCCCGGGACCCGTCTGTTAAACTCCCCCAACTGCAAAGCCACGCACAGGGAACGAACATGAACATACTGATTATCGGCGCCGGCGGCCGCGAGCACGCTCTGGCCTGGAAGGCGGCGCAAAATCCCGCCGTCGACACCGTCTTCGTGGCGCCCGGCAACGCCGGCACTGCGCGCGAGCCCAAGCTGCAGAACGTCGCCATCGGCGTGGACAACTTTTCTGCACTGGCGGAGTTCGCCGAGGACAAGGGCGTGGAGCTGACCATCGTCGGTCCCGAGGCGCCTTTGGTGGGCGGCATCGTCGACTTTTTTAACAGCCGCAACCTGGCCGTCTTCGGCCCGGGCAAAGACGCCGCGCAACTGGAGGGCTCCAAGGCCTTCACCAAGGACTTCCTGGAACGCCACCGGATTCCCACCGCCGCCTATCGCAACTTTACCGAGATAGAGCCGGCCATTGAATATATCCGCGAGCAGGGCGCCCCCATCGTGGTCAAGGCGGACGGACTGGCCGCGGGCAAGGGGGTGATCGTCGCCGAAACCGGGAAGCAGGCGGAACTGGCGGTGCGCGAGATGCTCTCCGGCAACGCCTTCGGCGAGGCCGGCTGCCGGGTGGTGATCGAGGAATTCCTCACCGGTGAGGAAGCCAGTTTTATCGTGATGGTGGACGGCGAGCACATACTACCCATGGCCACCAGCCAGGACCACAAGCGGGTGGGCGACCGCGACACCGGCCCCAACACCGGCGGTATGGGCGCCTATTCCCCGGCGCCGGTGGTGACCGACGCCGTGCGCCAGCGCATCATGAAAGAGGTTATCGAACCCACGGTCCGGGGCCTCGCTGAGGAGGGCATGCCCTATACCGGCTTCCTCTACGCCGGGCTGATGATCGACGCGGACGGCGCCCCCAAGGTGATCGAGTACAACTGCCGCTTCGGCGACCCGGAGACCCAGCCCATCATGATGCGCCTCAAATCCGACCTGGTGGGACTCTGCCAGGCGGCGCTGGACAGGCGCCTGAACGAGGTCACTGCCGACTGGGACCCGCGCCCGGCCCTGGGCGTGGTGCTGGCGGCCGGCGGCTATCCCGGCAGCTACCGCAGGGGCGACGCCATTAGCGGCCTGGAGCGGGCCGACGGTGAAAACGCCAAGGTCTTCCACGCCGGCACTGCCCTGGACGGTGAGCGGGTGGTCACCAGCGGCGGCCGTGTGCTCTGCGCCACCGCCCTGGGGGATACCGTGGCCGAGGCCCAGGCCAACGCCTATGCCGCCGCCCGCGGCATCTACTGGGACGGGGTCTTCTACCGCAAGGATATCGGCTACCGTGCCATAGAGCGGGAAGACGCCGTGGCCAGCGAGCAGTAGATCCCCCTTGTAGGAGCGGATGGCCGCCCAGCCGCTCCTACATAAAACCAAACAGCGGAAGAGCAGAGATGAGTGAACGCAAACTGACCGGCCTCGATCGCCTGCTGCTACAGGCGGACCGCGCCCTGCGCACCCTGAGCCCCGGCGCCCCGGCCCATGGGCGCCCGTCGCCGGCCAGGGCCGAGGAGGAGGCGGAGTTGACGGAGGCGGAACGCAGGCACGCCGCCGGGCTGATGCGGGTAAACCACAGCGGCGAAGTCTGCGCCCAGGCGCTTTATCAGGGCCAGGCGCTGACCGCCAGGCTGCCGGAAGTGCGCGGCGAGATGGAGCGGGCCGCGGACGAGGAGATTGACCACCTGGCCTGGTGCGAACAGCGGCTGCGCGAGCTGGACAGCCGGCCCAGCCTGCTGAACCCCCTCTGGTACGGCCTCTCCTTCGGGCTCGGCGCCACCGCCGGCAAGATAAGTGACAGAGTCAGCCTCGGCTTCGTCGCCGCCACCGAGGAACGGGTGTGCGACCATCTGCAGAACCACCTGAGCCGCCTGCCGGAGGGAGACCGGAAGAGCCGCGCGGTGGTGGAGCAGATGCTGGTGGACGAGGAAAAGCACGGCCACGCCGCGCTGGAAGCGGGCGGCGCCCGCTTCCCGGCGCCGCTCAAGGGATTGATGACGCTGGTGTCCAAGGTGATGACCTCGGCCAGCTATCGGGCCTGAGCGGGACTCGGAAAGAAATAGCGAACCTGGATGCGAAGGCTCTGATGCCGGGAGCCGTTTGAGAAACGATTGCCGATGAGGCTGTTGAACAAACGGCTACCGGCAGCAGGGCCGCCCGGAGCCCGCTTACTGGCACACCGGAACCCGACCTTACCCCGAAGAACCACCCGAAAACCTGTTCTACAGCTCCTCCACCCGGTAAGTGTGCACTATCTCCACCCCGGCATTTCTGAGCATGATGGACGCCGAGCAATACTTCTCCGCCGACAGCTCCACCGCCCGCGCCACCTGGGTCTCCTTCAGGTTGCGGCCGCAAACCACGAACGCCATTTCGATACGGGTAAAGGGCGACGGGGTGGCATCGGGGCGCTCGCCCACCAGTTCGCAATGACAGGACTGAATATCCTGGCGGGCTTTCTTCAGTATGGAGACCACATCGTAAGAGGCGCAACCACCCACCCCCAGCAGTATCATCTCCATGGGACGTATGCCGTTGTTCTTGCGCCCCCCCTCCATCACCACCGAGTTGCCGCTGCCGGCCTCGCCGACAAAGGTCACATCATCCACCCAGGTTACTCTGGCCTGCATCGCTGTACTCCTGCAAATTTTGGGGCCGCAGAGCTTAGCACGCCGGCCCATCCTGGGCGATTTCCGGTATAGTGGGCGGAAGTGACGGTTGCCAGCACCCGGTTCAGCCGCTATAAGGGCAGTTGGCATTAAAAAGTGCCGCAGGTCACACTGCGGGAGTTTCCCGAATGCCCGCTCTGTTGGGAGTGGGAATTTAGCGCCATAATCCTTTCACAGCCGGGAACAGGCCAAAGAAAAAATAAGGAGTAAATCCGTGACGGTTGCTACCGAAGAGAACATCGCTATCGGCAATATCGAAGATTTCCTTGCCCACTGCCACCGGCGCCGCTACCCCGCCAAGAGCACAATCATCTACGCGGGCGACCGCTGCGAATCACTGTACTTTATTATGCGCGGCTCGGTGACCGTGCTGATCGAGGACGACGAGGGTCGCGAGATGATCGTGGCCTACCTGAACGACGGTGACTTCTTTGGCGAAATGGGTCTGTTCGACCAGGACACCCGCAGCGCCTGGGTGCGCACCAAGACCGAGTGCGAGGTGGCGGAGATTTCCTACAGCAAGTTCCAGGAGCTCAGCCGCCAACACCCCGAGTTCCTTTTCGCACTGTCCACCCAGATGGCCTTGCGCCTGCGCAACACCACCCGCAAGGTGGGCGACTTGGCGTTCCTGGACGTGACCGGACGCGTGGCGCGCACCCTGCTCGACCTGTGCAACGAGCCGGATGCAATGACCCATCCGGAGGGCATGCAAATCAAGATCACCCGCCAGGAGATCGGCCGTATCGTGGGCTGTTCGCGGGAGATGGTCGGGCGGGTGCTGAAGACTCTCGAGGAGCAGGGGCTGGTCTCGGTGAAGGGTAAGACGATGGTGGTCTACGGTACCAGATGACAGAAAACAGAGGTCAGAATTTGGCGATTCTGATCTCTGATCTCTGGCTTCTGTCCACTAGTTAAACATCTCCATCAACTTCCGCCCCGGCTCTGCCTCGCGCATAAACGCTTCCCCCACCAGAAACACATTTACATCGTGCCCGCGCATGGCCGCCACGTCGTCGGTGGTGTGGATGCCGCTCTCGGTCACCACGATACGGTCGTCAGGAATCAGCTCCAGCAGTTTGAAGGTGGTTTCCAGTTGCACGTCGAAAGTGTGCAGGTTGCGGTTGTTGATGCCGATCAGACGATTGGGCAGCGCCAGAGCGCGCTCCAGCTCCGCGCGATTGTGCACTTCCACCAGCACGTCCAGCCCCAGTTCCCGGGCCAGTTCGTTGAGATCGCGCATCTGCCCGTCTTCCAGGCAGGCGGCGATCAGCAGTATGCAGTCGGCGCCGATGGCCCGGGCCTCGTAGACCTGGTAGGGGTCCACGGTAAAGTCCTTGCGCAGCACCGGCAGGCGCACCGCCCCCCTGGCCTGCTGCAGGTAGGCGTCCGAGCCCTGGAAGAAATCCACATCGGTGAGCACCGACAGGCAGGCGGCTCCACCCTTTTCGTAGCTGGTAGCGATCTCCGCGGGAATAAAGTCCGCGCGGATCACCCCCTTGCTTGGAGAGGCTTTCTTGATCTCCGCGATCACCGCCGCCTCGCCCGCCTTCAGTTTGTTCTCGATCGCGGTGACAAACCCCCGGGCCGGGGACTGATCCAGCGCCCGAGCCTGTATCTCCTCAAGCGGGCACTGCTGTTTGCGTTGCGCCACCTCCGCCCATTTGCGCTCGACAATGGTCTTTAAAATCGTGGGCGTACTCAAGGCTGTATCTCCTTTGCGCTCATGGCTGTAATTTGCGCTCATGGCTGTATTTCCGCTCATGGCTGTATTTCCGCTCATGGCTGTATTTCCTCCGGCCGGAAGGCGCTGGTAAAGGCCGCCAGGTCCGCGATCTTCTCTCCCGCCAGGCCGCTGTGGATAGCGTCCCGGGCCATGGCAACGCCCTGTTCCGGGCTGTCCGCCACACCGCTCACATAGATCGCCAGGCCGGCGTTGAGGGCGATGATATCCGCGGCCTTCTGCGCGGCCTCGCTCTCGCATTTGCCCAGCGCCTCTCCGATCAGCGCCAGGGACTCCCCGGCACCGGAAACACAGAGACCTTCCAGGCTGCGGCGCACCATACCGAAATCTTCCGGGCGAATCACCCGCTCGTGCAGTTCGCCACCTTTCAGCTCCACCCCAAAGGTGTCCGCCGACAGGCTGGCTTCGTCCAGGCCGTCCTCGCTGTGCAGCACCAGCACGTGCTCGGCCCCCAGGGTCCGCAGCACCTCCGCGAGCATACGGCAATAGGACTTGTCGTAGACGCCGATCACCTGGCGCTTGACGCCCGCCGGGTTGGTCAGCGGGCCGAGCAGGTTGAAGATGGTGCGCATACCCAGCGCCTTGCGCGCCGGGCCCACATGGCGCACGGCACTGTGGTAGCTGGGGGCAAACATAAAGCCCACGCCGACGGTGTCCACGCAGCGGGCCATCTGTTCAGGAGTCAGTTCGAGGTAGATGCCCGCCTGCTCCAGCAGGTCGGCGGCGCCGCTGCTGGAGGACACGGAGCGGTTGCCGTGCTTGGCCACCCGCGCGCCGGCAGCGGCGGCGACAAAGCTGGCGGCACTGGAGACATTGAACAGGTTGGCGCCGTCGCCGCCGGTGCCGACGATATCGACGGCATTGGTCAGGTCCAGCTCCACCTTCTTCGCCAGCTCGCGCATCACCTCCACGGCGCCGGCGATCTCGTCGACGGTTTCGCCGCGGATGCGCAGTGCCACCAGCAGCGCGCCTATCTGCGCGTCCTCCGCCTCGCCGCGCATGATCTGGCCCATGGCCTCGCGCATTTCCGCGCGGGTGAGGTGTTCGCCGCCCACCAGTTTGGCGATGGCCTGTTGAATATTCATTATCTTTCTCCCCAAGACTCCGATAAGACTAGAAGCGAAATGCGAAGGCGCAACCCATGCCTCCTACGACTCCAGAAAATTTCTCAGCATATCGTGACCGTGCTGGGTGAGGATGGATTCCGGGTGGAACTGCACCCCCTCCACCGCCAGCTCCCGGTGGCGCAGGCCCATGATCTCATCGATTTCGCCGTCTTCGGTTTCCGTCCAGGCGGTGATCTCCAGGCACTCCGGCAGGCTGCCCTTTTCCACCACCAGCGAGTGGTAGCGGGTGGCCTCGAACGGGTTGGACAGCCCGTGGAACACCCCCAGGTTGTTGTGCACGATTTGCGAGGTCTTGCCGTGCATTACCTGGCCCGCGCGCACCACCCGGCCGCCGAACACCTGGCCGATGCTCTGGTGCCCGAGACAGATGCCCAGGATCGGGACCTGCCCGGCGAAGCGGCGGATGGTGTCCATGGAGATACCCGCCTCGTTGGGCGTACAGGGACCGGGGGAAATCACGATTTTCTCCGGCGCCATGTCATCGATATCCGCCACAGAAATTTCGTCGTTGCGCACAACCACCACCTCCGCGCCCAACTCGGCCAGGTACTGCACCACGTTCCAGGTGAAGGAGTCGTAGTTGTCGATCATCAGAATCATTGTGCGGCTCCTCTCTCGGATTTTTCCATACGCCTTTGCAGGCGCGCCAACGCCTCTTGCGTCGCGCGCAGTTCGCGCAGGATTTCGGTCTGACTGGGGGGCAGCTGCAGCTCGTCCAGGCGGCGCAGCTTGGCCTCCTCCAGGTTGTTGAGCACCACGCCGATAAACAGGTTGATCATCACAAAGGCACCCATCACCACGAAGCTGATAAAGTAAACCCAGGCCCAGGGCATGACCTCCATGGCGGTGTACATGATATCGGTCCAGTCCTCGAAAGTGACGATGCGGAACAGGCTCAGCAGCGCGATGGGCAGGCTGCGCCAGTGGGTGGGATCGATCTCGTGGAAGAGGAAATAACCGGCCACGCCGTAGATATAGAAAATAATGCTCATCAGCAGCGCGATATGGAACATGCTCGGCAGGCTCCTGAGCAGGGTGTCCACGAGCAGGCGCAGCTCCGGAAACGCGGACACCAGGCGCAGTACCCGCAGCACCCGCACCAGGCGCGCCAGGGTGGCCAGCGATCCCGCCGCGGGAATCAGGCTGAGAGCGATGATGGCGAAATCGAAGCAGTTCCAGCCGCTGGCGAAATAGCGCCAGGGACGGCTGCCGTGAGCGGCCATCTTGATCGCGGCCTCCACAACAAAGGCGGTCAGGATCAGTTGGTTGATTGCGCCCAACAGACTGCCGAAGCGCTCGGTGACCCAGGTGGAGGTCTCCAGGCCCACGGCGACGCCGTTGAGCAGGATCAGGCCGATAATGACCTGGTTGAACAGCGGCGCCGCAGCCAAGCGCTCGCACTGTTCGGCCAGGGACAGTTTCTGCGGAGTACTAACTTCGTTCATCGCTGATGATCTTCGCTGCGTCACTGCTACTGGACAACGCCATGGCCGCGGCGCGGAAGAGCGCGCGGGCCTTGTTCATGGTCTCCTCCCACTCGGCTTGTGGGTCCGAATCGGCCACCAGGCCGGCGCCGGCCTGGATGTACAACTGACCATCCTTGATGACCGCGGTCCTGATCGCGATGGCGGTATCCATATTGCCGTTCCAGGCCAGGTAGCCCACGGCGCCGCCGTAGATACCGCGCTTTTCCGGCTCCAGTTCGTCGATGATCTCCATCGCGCGGATCTTCGGCGCCCCCGAGAGAGTGCCCGCGGGCAGCGCCGCGCGCAGCGCGTCGATGGCATGAAGTCCGGATTTCAGCCTGCCGGTCACATTGGAGGTGATGTGCATAACGTGGGAATAGCGCTCCACCACCATCTTCTCGGTGACCCGCACGCTGCCGGTCTCCGCCACCCGGCCCACATCGTTGCGGCCCAGGTCGATCAGCATCAGGTGTTCTGCCAGCTCCTTGGGGTCCGCCAGCAGCTCCCGCTCCAGCGCCGCATCCTCCTCTTCGCTGGCGCCGCGGCGGCGGGTGCCGGCCAGCGGCCGCACCGTCATATCCCCCTCCTCCAGGTGCACCAGGATCTCCGGGCTGGAGCCGACCACCTGGTGATCGCCCAGGTCGAGGAAATACATATAAGGCGACGGGTTCAGGCTGCGCAGGGCGCGGTAGAGATTCAACGGCGGCGCGTCGAAGGGCGCGGACAGGCGCTGGGACGGCACCACCTGCATCACATCGCCGGCGAGGATGTATTCCTTCACTCGGTCGACACCGCGCTTGAAGGCGGCCTCGCCGAAATGGGATTTGAACGCGGACTCGTCGATGGCGTTGCCGTCCAGGTCCAGCGGCACGGTGTCCGGCAGCGGCTGCGCCAGTTTGCCCACCAGTTCGTCCAGGCGCTCCTGGGCATGCTCGAAGGCGTCCTCCCGCTCCGGATCCGCATGCACGATAAAGATCACCGCGCCGGCCAGGTTGTCGAACACCACCAGTTCATCGCTGACCATCAGCAGGATATCCGGGTTGCCGAGGGTATCCGCGGGTGCGCTGTCGGCCAGGCGCGGCTCTATGTAGCGCACACAGTCGTAGCCGAAGTAGCCCACCAGGCCGCCGTTGAAGCGCGGCAGGCCCGGCAATTCCGGCACCCGGTAGCGGCGCTGGAATTCCTCGACGAAGGCCAGCGGGTCGGCGGATTCACACTGCTCCACCACTTCGCCGTCGCGCTCGACGGTGATCTGATGGCCGCGCACACGCAACAGGGTGCGCGCCGGCAGGCCGATAATCGAGTAGCGGCCCCACTTCTCGCCGCCCTGCAACGACTCCAGCAGGTAGCTGTAGCGGCCGGCGGCCAGTTTCAGGTAGGTAGACAGCGGCGTTTCGATATCCGCCAGCACGCGGCGCACCAGCGGTATGCGGTTGTATCCCGCGGACGCAAGTTGGGCGTATTCGCTTGGGGTCATGGCGACTCCGGGATGATTTCTCGAGAGTTTTGGTTCCCGGGCGGTTCCGACAGATTCCGCCCGCAAGACAGGTGGCCCGCAAACGGTGCGGGCCTCAGCGGGTCAGCGGCACCATCGCCAGCTGTGAATGTGGGGGGCTGTGCAATTCACGGGGTTTCCTCGTTGCAGGCGGATGAGTGTACTGGGGCGAGGCCCCTCGGACAAGACTTCGCGGATAAGAACCCTTCTTTCCCGCTATTCACTTTGAATCACTCTCGCCACTCCCCGGACAGACTCAGGCCGCGAGGGCCCCGCGCATAGCCTCGATCACTTCCGCATAGTCGTCCGCGCTGAAAATCGCCGAACCGGCAACAAAGGTATCGGCGCCGGCGGCGGCTATCCCGGCGATATTGTCCCGGGTGACGCCGCCGTCTATCTCCAGACGGATATCCTCGCCGGATTCGTCTATCAGACGGCGCGCCTCGCGCAACTTGCCCAGGGTGGCGGGGATGAATTTCTGACCGCCGAAGCCCGGGTTCACCGACATCAGCAGGAGCATATCCAGCTTGTCCATCACGTACCTGGCCGCGTCCAGGCCGGTGGCCGGGTTGAAGACCAGGCCCGCCTTGCAGCCGAGGCTGCGGATCAGTTGCAGGGACCGGTCCACGTGGCGCGAGGCCTCCGGGTGGAAGGTGATGCTGCTGGCGCCGGCGTCGGCGAACATACGGATCATCTCGTCCACCGGTTCCACCATCAGGTGCACGTCGATGGGGGCCTCGACGCCGTGCTTGCGCAGCGCCTGGCACACCATGGGCCCTATGGTCAGGTTGGGCACATAGTGGTTGTCCATTACGTCGAAATGCACCCAGTCGGCGCCGGCGGCCAGTACCGCATCCACTTCCTCGCCCAGGCGGGCGAAGTCGGCGGAGAGAATGGAGGGGGCGATCTTGTAGTCCGGCATAATGGCTTCCTGTTATCGATGTTTATTCGCTGTGTCCGCTCAGGCGCTCGTCCAGCCGTTGCAGGCGCTCGGGGGTGCCCACGTCGCACCAGTCTCCCTCATACAGCTCCGCCTGCAACCGGTCTTCGCTGTGGGTGAACACCTCCCCCAGCCCGAAGCGGGTGCGCACTCGGGGGTATTCGCTCAGGATCTGCGGGCGCAGCCAACTGATGCCGGCGAAGGTATAGCGGGGTTTGGCGGTGCCGGAGAGCAGGCCATTTTCGATACCGAAGTCTCCCTCCGGGTTGTGCGGCGGGTTGGGTACCATCAACAGGCGCCCCGGGCAGCCCTCGGGCAATGGCCGCGCGAGCCAATGGGAGAAGTCGAAATCGCACCAGACATCGCCGTTGACCACCAGAAAGGGGTTGTCATCCAGCAGCGGTAGCGCCTTGAGGATGCCGCCGGCGGTTTCCAGGGGCTCCGTCTCCACGGAGTAGCGGATATCCAGGCCCCAGCGGGCGCCCTCCCCCAGTTGGTCGCGGATCTTCTCCCCCAGGTGGCTCAGGTTGATGACCACCCGGCGTACGCCGGCATTCGCCAGCCGCTCCAGGGTGTATTCGATCAGCGGCCGGCCCGCAACCGGCAGCAGCGGCTTGGGGACCTGCTCGGTCAATGGGCGCATGCGCTTGCCGAAACCGGCAGCCAGCACCATGGCGGCAGGTATTTTGTCTGTATTGCTCATTCTGGCACTCTCTGCTCCGCCGCCTCACCGGCTCGCGTGCGCCGCTCGCCGGCGCTGCGATAATCCCGGTACCAGTCCTGGCGTTCGGCCAGCGGCAGCAGCTCGCTGCGAAACCAGTCGGCGAAGGGTTTCAATTCCGGATAGCGCCCGGCCACCTCCAGGGTGTAACGGATCACCAGCGGCAGGTCCGGCAGGTAACCCCGCTTGCCGTCGCGCAGGTAGAGGCGCGGAAACAGGCCCAGCACCTTGATATGTCGCTGCAGGCCCATCCAGTCGAACCAACGCAGAAAGGTCTGCGGCGGCACCGGCTCCAGTATGCCCGCGGATTCTGCGGTGTCGGCGTAGCAAAGCGCCCAGTGTTCCACCCGCTCCCGCGGCCAGCGCACGTAGCAGTCGCGCAGCAGAGAGGCCAGGTCGTAGGTGACCGGGCCCCAGACCGCGTCCTGGAAATCCACCACCCCGGGGCGCTCGCCGTCGCGCACCATCAGATTGCGGCTGTGGTAGTCCCGGTGCACCAGCACCTGGGGCTGCTCGGTGGCAGAGTCCAACAACAGGCTGAAAGTATCCTCGAGAAGCCGGCTCTCCTCTTCACTGAGGGAGTGGCCCAGCAGTCTGCCGGCCAGCCACTCCGGCAGGATACGCATTTCCGCCAGCAGCAACTCCCGGTCGTAGGGCGGGAAAAGGTCGTCCTCCGGCGGGACCTGCTGCAGGCACAGCAGCTCGCTCAGTACCTCCGCGTAGAGCCCCTCCACGGAATCCTCGTTCAGCAGGCCCAACAGCTGCCGGTCGCCCAGGTCCTCCAGCAGCATATAGCCGCGCTCCACATCCGCCGCCACCACCATTGGGGTGTGGATGCCGTGGCGGCGCAGGTAGTCGGCCACGGCGACGAAGCGCCCGGGATTGGTGCGTTCCGGCGGTGAATCCACCGCGATCAGGCTGGGCGCGCTGAGGGTGCGGAAATAGCGGCGAAAGCCCGCATCCCCGGCCAGGGTCTGCAGGGCCACGGATTCGCCCGTCCGCAGCGCGCGGCCGGCCCACAGGCACAACTCCTCGCGCCGCCTGTCTGTCCCGCCTGTCAGTGGACGCTCACTCATGCGCCGATACTACTCCAGTGATTACCGGCCGCATTGTAACGGCACCGGCGCCGCCGTCCAGCCGCGGCCGCTTATTTCCCTCAACCGGGCGCCGGGAACCCGCAATCAGTGTTAACGGTCTCTGCATTCAAGTAGAATCGACCGCTGATTTTTGCGCGGCACACAGCGCGTACGGAACTCTAAAGATAGCCGGAACATATCACCTGATGCTGGAAGCTTCCCGGTGGCGTCGTCTCACACTGGCGATTGCACAAATTTCACGCCCGCGCTCGCTCGCCATCGGTCTGATAGCCGCACAACCGCTGTGGGGGCAGGCCGCGGAGTCCGAGCCGCCCGCAGTGGACAACTACAACCCTTATCTCTACCTCGACTGGCTGCCCCGCTGGCAGCTGGCGCCGGAGCAGCGCGCGGCCGTGCCGACGGTCTGCTCCGGCGCCTTCGTGGCGCCGCCCCGCGACTATCCCGACGCTGATCTGCCGCCGGAGGTGGCCCCGCTGCGCGCCACCGCCGACGAATCCGAGTGGCTCGACGACGGCACCGCACGGCTGCGCGGCAATGTGCATGTCACCCAGGGCTACCGCGAGTTGTTCGCGGACCGCGTGGATGTAAACCGCAACGAGAACAGCGCCTACCTGAGCGGCGCCATCGAGATGCGCGAGCCCAACCTGCTGGTGCGCGGTGTGGCGGCGGAGGTGCACACCGACAGCGAGGCGGCGGCCATCGAAGACGCCACCTACGTGATCCACGACGACTTTGTTCACGGCGCCGCCCGCCACGCCGCCCGCGAGGCCAGTGGCGAGCTGACCCTGACCGAGGGCAGCTATACCCGCTGCGAGCCCGGCGAGGAAATCTGGCGCGTCAGCGGCGGCGAGATCACCATCGACAATGTGGAGCGCCAGGGGGTGGCGCGGGACGTGCGCCTGGAGATTCTCGACGTGCCGGTGTTCTACTTCCCCTACCTGCGTTTTCCGGTGGGCGACGCCCGGCTGTCCGGGCTGTTGTTTCCGAACATCAGCAACAGCGACGAGAATGGCTGGGATATCGCCGTTCCCTACTACTGGAATATCGCCCCGCAGATGGACGCCACCATAGTGCCCCGCTACATACAGCACCGGGGCACCGGGGCGGAACTGGAGGTGCGCCACCTGAGCCAGTGGTTCAACAGCGAGCTGCGCCTGGCCGGCCTGCCGGACGATAAGGGCGGCGACGATGAGGACAAGCGCAGACTGATCCGGGAAGGCTTCCCGGAGGACCTGGTCAACCCCGCCAAGGGGGAGGACCGCTGGCTGGTCAACTTCGAGCAGCAGGGCGGCAGCGGCGGTCTCTGGCGCACCAATATCGACTACACCAGGGTGAGCGACCCGGACTACTTTCGCGACCTGGATACCGCCAACCTGAGCGTCTCCGCGGAAAGGCAGGTCAACCAGAGGGTTCAGGGCAGCCTCACCGGCGAGCACTGGCAGGCCACCCTGCGCACACAGAAATACCAGCTGCTGGAGAAGGACAGGTTCGACACCTACAGCCAGTTGCCGCGCCTGGACTTGGACGGCAACTACCAGTGGGGCGACTGGTTGCTGGCGATGGACCACGAAGTCACCAGCTGGGACCACGAGGACACCCAGACGATCACCCGTATCCGGGACACGGGCGACCCCGAGAGCATCCAGGACGCCACCCGCAACTTCGTCACCGCCGAGCGATTCCGCGTGGACTACGAGCTGGATTGGGACAAACAGTGGCTGTGGGGCTATTTCACGCCGGGATTGGCGGCCCGCTACCTCTCCTACCGCCTGGACGACCAGTTCCTCAATCCGGAGAAAAGCGCCAGCCCGGAGGCCTCCGCCGGCCAGTTCACCCTGGATACCGGTCTCTTCTTCGAGCGCGACGGCAACGTCTTCGGCCGCGACTATGTGCAGACCCTGGAGCCGCGCCTGTTCGCCCTGGCCAGCTCCACCGCGGACCAGAAGGATTTCTTCAACGTCGGCCAGAGACCCTCCGATGGCGGCAACAACCTGCTGTTCGACACCTCACTGTTCACTTTCAGTTACGACCAACTGTTCCGCGACAGTCGCTTCAACGGCAACGACCGCATCGACGACGCCGACCGGGTGGCCTTCGGCCTGACCACCCGATTCATCGACCCTTCCAGCGGCCGCGATCTGCTTACCGCCAGCGCCGGGCAGATCTTCTATTCGAACGATACGCGCATCGATCGCGATAAGATAATAAAGAATGCGGCGCCCCGCTCGGAATTCGCCGCGCGCCTGGAGAGCCGCCCCATCCAGTACCTGCGCATCGGCAGCGAACTGATCTATGACGACACGGAGGGCGACCTCAACCGCGGCAACTTCAGCCTGCGCTACCTGGACGACGACTTCCGCCTGTTCAACCTGGGCTATCGCTACCTGCGCCGCGAAGAGCGGTTCGATACCAGCAGCGGCCAGTTGATCCGGGGCTCCATCGAACAGGTGGACGCCTCCGCCGTCGTGCCGATCAACACCAATACCTCCATACTGGCGCGGGCCAACTACGATATAACCTTTGACCGGGAACTGGAGTACCTGGCCGGCGTCGAATACGACAGCTGCTGCTATCGCGCCCGCCTGGTGTGGCGCCGCACCCTGGACAACGATCTGGCGGATGTAGTCACCCCGGAAGAACTGGAATACGACGAAGGGATCTATCTTGAAGTACAACTGAAGGGCCTCGCCGGCCTGGGCACCACGGTCACCCGTATGCTCAGCCAGGGCATCCCCAACTTTGACCAGAGAGAAGTACTGAAACAGTGATGAGAATAACGAGCAAGTTTACCGCACGAGCCCTGCTGGCACTGGTGGCCACCTTCACACTCGCCGCCGGCACCGCCCACGGCCAGGTGCAGACACTCGACCGGGTGGTCGCGGTGGTGGACGACGACGTGGTGATGGCCAGCGAGCTGCAGCAGCGCCTCAACACCATCGTGGCGCAGATCCAGGCGCAGCAGGTACAGGCGCCGCCGATGGATATCCTGCGCCGCCAGGTGCTGGAACAGCTGATCGTCGAACGACTGATGTTGCAGATGGCCAACCGCGCCGGCGTCACCGTGTCCGAAGCGGAACTGGACCAGGCGATCGCCCGGGTGCAACAGAATATGGGCGCGAGCCCCGAGGAGTTTCGCAATAGCCTGGAGGCCGACGGCCTGTCCATGAAATCCTTCCGCCAGCAGATCCGCCAGGAGCTGCTGATCCGCCGGGTGGAACAGGGCAGCGTCAACCGCCGCATCCAGATCACCGACCAGGACATCGACAACTTCCTGCGCTCCAAAGAGGGCGAGTTCTGGAAATCCCCCCAGTATCAACTGGGCCATATCCTGATCCCGGTCAACTCCAGCGCGCCCGCCAACGAAGTGACCGAGGCCCGCGAAAAAGCCGAACAACTGGTCCAACAGGCCACCGGGGGCGCCGATTTCCGCCGCCTGGCGATCGCCAATTCCGCCGGCCAGAACGCGCTCTCCGGCGGCGACCTGGGCTGGCGCAAGACCGTGGAACTGCCCACCCTGTTCGCCGACGCGCTGGACGGGCTGGAAGTGGGCGATGTCACCAAGCCCTTCCGCAGCGATGCCGGCTTCCACCTGCTGAAGATCCACGCCCAGCGCGGCTCCACCGAGCAAGTGGTGGAACAGACCAAGGTGAGCCATATCCTGATCAAGACCTCCGCCATCGTCAGCGACGACGACGCCTACAACAAGCTGGTCGAGCTGCGCCAGAAGATCCTCGACGGCGCAGACTTCGGCAAACTGGCGCGGGAGAATTCGGAAGATATCGGCACCATGCTCCAGGGCGGGGATCTGGGCTGGTCCACGCCCGGGCAGTTTGTGCCGGAGTTCACCCAGTCCATGGACAGCACCCCGGAGGGCGAAGTGAGCATGCCGTTCCGCAGCCAGTTCGGCTGGCATATCCTGCGCGTGGACGGCCGCCGCAAACAGGATATGACGGATCAGTACATCCGCAACCAAGCCGCCAACCTGCTGCGCAACCGCCGCTACGAGGAGGAGGCGCAGAACTGGCGCCGCGAGATCCGCGACCAGGCCTTCGTGGAAATCAAACTGTCGGATATGCAGGAGGAGTCCGAGGACTCCGGACAGCAATAACCCACCGGACCGCGGAGCTGCTGATCTTGGAGCTCCGCACACCGGCCCCGGGCCCGGCCCATGGCCGCGATCTAAGCTGACACAGGCATGATACCCAGAATCGCCCTCACCCCCGGTGAACCCGCAGGCATAGGCCCGGAGCTGGCCGTCAAACTCGCCGGTTCCGGCAGCCGCGCGCAGATAGTCGCCGCCGCCGACCCGCAGCTGCTCGAACAGGCTGCCGCCCAACTGCGCCTGCCGCTGCAACTGCTCCCCTTTGATCCGCAGGCACCCGCCGCCGGCACCCCCTCCGGCAGCCTGTATATCCAGCCGGTGCCAATGCCCCGATCGGCGCGGCCCGGACGACTGGACACCGCCAATGCCCCCTATGTGCTGGAAACCCTGCGCACCGCCGCCGAAGGCTGTCTCTCCCGGCGCTTCGACGCCCTGGTAACCGGTCCGGTGCACAAAGGGGTGATCAACGACGCCGGCATTCCCTTCAGTGGCCACACGGAATTTTTTGCCGGACTCGCCGGTGTGGAGCGGGTGGTGATGATGCTGGCCGCCGACGACCTGCGCGTGGCCCTGGCCACCACCCACCTGCCGCTACGGGACGTCAGCGCCGCGATCAGCGGCGAGTTACTGGAGCAGATTCTCACCATCCTGCACCGCGGGCTGCGCGACCGGTTCCGTATCGAACAGCCGCGCATCGGCGTCTGCGGCCTCAACCCCCACGCCGGCGAGGGCGGCCACCTGGGGCGCGAGGAAATCGATATCATCTCGCCGGCGCTGGACAAGCTGCGGGCCCTGGGCATGCAGCTGACCGGTCCCCTGCCCGCGGATACCCTCTTCACCCCACCGCAGCTCGCCCGCTGCGACGCGGTGCTGGCCATGTACCACGACCAGGGACTGCCGGTGTTAAAATTCAAAGGGTTTGGACACGCGGTGAATATCACCCTGGGCCTGCCGTTTATCCGCACCTCCGTGGACCACGGCACCGCACTGGATATCGCCGGCCTCGGCACCGCCGACTGCGGCAGCCTGCAGGCCGCGCTGGCGCAGGCCGTTGAGTTAGCGCAATTGCGCCACCTGTAGTGGGCAAAGCACAGGCAGGGAAGTACTCATGCGTTTGCGCTGCATTCCCGCCATCCATGGCGGGCTCATCGCCACCACAATGATGGGCACGCCGCTGCGCTCCTTTACCCATCCTACGCACTGAACAAGTTTTTTATGGACAACTTTTTCCAACACAAAGCGCGCAAGCGCTTCGGCCAGAATTTCCTGGTGGACGAAAATATTATCGAGCGCATCGTCCGCGCCATCGCCCCCAAAGAGAGCGACAACCTGGTGGAAATCGGCCCCGGCCAGGGCGCCATCACCCGGCTGCTGCTCCAGCGCTGCCCGTCGCTTACCGCGGTGGAACTGGACCGGGACCTGATCCCGATGCTGAAGTTCAAGTTTCGCGACTACCCGGAATTCAACATCATCGAGCAGGATGCGCTCAAATTCGATTTCGGCACACTTGCCGGAGATATCAGGGCCGGCGGCCGTCCCCTGCGCATCGTCGGCAACCTGCCCTACAACATCTCCACACCGCTGCTGTTTCACCTGCTCAGTTTCCGGGGTGCGGTGCAGGACATGCACTTTATGCTGCAAAAGGAAGTGGTGGATAGGCTCAGTGCCACCCCCGGCAGTAAATCCTACGGCCGTCTCAGTGTGATGGTGCAGTACCACTGCCGCGTACAGGGGCTCTTTCCGGTGCCGCCGCAATCCTTCCGCCCGGCACCGAAAGTGGAATCCGCAATCGTGCGCCTGGTTCCCCACACCGCGCCGCCCCACCCGGCGAAGGACGAGCAACTGCTGGAGCGCATCGTCAACGTGGCTTTCCAGCAGCGCCGCAAAACCCTGCGCAACGCGCTGAAACCCCTGTATCCTGAACTGGATCCGGCACTGCTGCCGGTGGATGCGGGGCGCCGGCCTGAGACTCTGAGCGTACAGGAGTTCGTACAACTGGCGGATTACTGCGAGACATTGACTGGGGACTGATTTTGGCCACCTACGCCATCGGCGATATCCAGGGCTGCCTGGAGCCGCTGCAGCAACTGTTGAAAAAAATCCACTTTCGCCCGCACCGCGACAAACTGTGGCTCGCCGGCGATATGGTGCACCGCGGCCCGGACAGCCTGGGCACCCTGCGCTTTCTCTACGAACACCGCAGCCAGGTCACCGCCGTACTCGGCAACCACGACCTGCACCTGTTGGCCCTGGCCCACGGCGCCAAGCGCCTGACCGACAAGGAGCACGACCTGGCAAAAATACTGCTCGCCAAGGACGCCGACAAACTGCTCGGCTGGCTGCAGGGCCTGCCGCTGGCAGTGCACAAGGAGGGCTACACCATGGTGCACGCCGGTATTCCGCCCATCTGGAGCGTCAGCAAAGCCCTGGAACTGTCGAGGGAAGTACATCGGGCCCTCTCCGACGACGCCATGGCCAAAGCTTATTTTTACGGAATGTACGGCAACGAGCCCCACTGCTGGAGCGACCATCTGATCGGCATCGAGCGGCTGCGCTCCATCACCAACTACTTCACCCGTATGCGCTTCTGCAAGGCCGACGGCACCCTCGACCTGGTCACCAAGCGCGGTCCCCAGGCGGCCCACGGCGAATTCAAACCCTGGTTCAGCTTCCCCGAGCGCAAGACCCTAAAGGAGAAAATCATCTTCGGCCACTGGGCCGCCCTCGAGGGCTGCGCCAATACCCAAAATGTCTATGCGCTGGATACCGGCTGTGTCTGGGGCGGCTATCTCACCGCCATGCGCCTGGGCAGCGAGGAATTTTTCTGCAGCGACTGTACGCTTTGATCGGGACTCGGGACTCGGGACTCGGGACTCGGGACTCGGGACTCGGGACTCGAGCAGGATTGTAGGGTGGATAAGCGTCAGCGCATCCACCAGCCGGCGGCGGATCGGCCGCTGGCCGCGATAGCGGGCCTAAGGCCCGCAAGCCGAGCTGGAGCTCGGCGCTCCCAGGGAGCCATCCTGCGGGAGGATAAAGCCATGAGCAAAGAGACGGTGCGTCTGATCCTGGCCGGCGATGTGATGACCGGCCGCGGTGTGGACCAGATACTGCCGCACCCTTCCCCAGCGCAGATCTACGAGCCCTATATGCGCTCGGCGCAGGGCTATGTAGCGCTCGCCGAACAGCACAGCGGCCCCATCCCCCAACCGGCGGAACCCGCCTACCTGTGGGGCGACGCACTGGCGGCAATGGACGCCCGCACCCCTGATTTCAGAATCATCAACCTGGAAACCGCGGTCACTCGCAGCGAGGATTACTGGCCGGGCAAGGGTATCAACTACCGCATGCACCCGGACAATATCTCCTGCCTGGAGGCCGCCAGCATCGATGCCTGCGCCCTGGCCAACAACCACGTGCTGGACTGGGGTTACGAGGGGCTGACGGAGACCATTGCGACATTGCACAAGGCGGATATAGAAACCGCCGGCGCCGGGGAAAATTCAATTGCGGCGGGCACCCCCGCGGTGCTTTCCCACCACAGCGGCAGGGTGCTGTTGTTCGCCTTCGGGCATCCCAGCAGCGGCGTCCCCGAGGAGTGGAGGGCGCGAGCCGACAAACCCGGCGTCAATGTCCTGCAGGACCTGTCGGAAAAGAGCGCACAACAGTTGGCCGACGAGGTGGGCAGTCATCGCCGCCCGGGAGACCTGACCATAGTTTCCATTCACTGGGGTGGCAACTGGGGCTATCGGATTGCGCAGGCCCAACGCGACTTTGCCCACGCACTGATCGACCGCACGGGTGTGAACCTGGTTTTCGGGCACTCCTCCCACCATCCCCAGGGCATCGAGATCTACCATGAGCGCGCAGTGCTCTACGGCTGCGGGGACCTTATCAACGACTACGAAGGCATCGGCGGCCACGAGGAATACCGGTCACAACTGCGCCTGCTCTACTGTGTCGACCTGGACCGGGACAGCGGCGCACTGCGTCGCCTGGAGCTGATTCCGTTTGAAATGTACCGCTTTCGCCTGCGGCGGGCTTCGGCGGAGCAGTGGGAGTGGCTGCACCGCACCCTGAAACGCGAATGCCGCCGGCTGGGTTTGATAGAGGATCGGGACAGCGGTTCCCTGCTGTTACGCGGGGACAGATAAATTACATTCTGCTGACCCCGGCGGGCACAATTTCCTCCTGCACCGGTTGCAGCGCGGGATCGGCAGCGGGAGCCTCGGGGACCGCGCTGGCGCTGGAAGTGACAGGCGCCGGCACGGTCAGTTGCCGGCGCAGGAGAGCGGCCATGGCGATCAGCCGCGCATCGTTTTCCGGCCCGGTCAGCGCGTAGTGCCTGCCGCCATCCACCCATTCCACCATCGCAATGCCACCCGTCGGAACAGTGGTATTGCCAGCGTTGCCGTGTAAGTCGGTCTCATAGAATGTCAGGCTGGCGCCGTCCGCGGCGGTAAAATGATACTCCAATGTGTTCCCGTTCAGGGCAAAGCTCCCATCAACTTGCGGCTGCAGCTCCAGGCCGGCGTAAGTGGGCGCGACTTCCCCTCCCGCATGGCCCCCCGCCTGCACTCCCGCTGCTCCCACCCCCGCGGTTGCGGGCAGCTGTCCAGTGCCATCCCGCCAAAGCCAGGGCACACTGATTGCCAGCACCAGCAACGCGGCCGCCACTCCGACATAGAGTGGAAATCGTCTCTCGCGCGGAGGGACAAAAGGTTCCGCTGCCTGCTCCCGGGCGGAAGTGAAAGTGCGGTAAAGCTCTGCCTCCCGTTTCCAGTAGGCGTGTACGCGATCCGCATCCTCCGGGTTCGCGCGCAGGTGAGCGGCCACCCGGGCACTGTGCGCCCGCGACAACTGTCCGTCGGCAAAGGCACTAAGATCCTCCCGGGTCACACTGCGCGGCTTTTCTCGACGTATCATCATTTGACCCTCCTGAGGTGGGCATCTTCCGCTCTATCCACATCCCGTTCACAGTGCCCGCGCAGGGTTTCCCGCGCCCGCGACAACCGCGAGCGCAAAGTCCCAATATTGATGCCCAGGATTTGCGCTGCCTCCTTGTAACTGGGGGCCTCCAGCACTATCAACATCAGCGCGGCGCGCTGCTCCGGCGGCAGGATATCGATCGCCGCCACCGCGTCACAATACTGTACGTGGGACTCCTGGCGCGGATCGACGGTCAGCGCGGCCCCCGCGTCGGAGGCCGTGGATTCGCGCCTCGCCCGCGCGGATACGCGCTGATTGAGGTAGATATTGTAGAGCAGCCGGAACAGCCAGGAGCGTATGGCGCCGCTGGTGCGCCAGAGATGCCCCTTGCGCAGCGCCCTCTCCAGGCAATCCTGCAGCAGGTCTTCCGCTTCCGTGACATCGCCACACAGGCTGCGCGCATAACGGCGCAGATGGGGAATCTGATCGCAGACTTTTTGTTCAAAACTCATGGTTGACCGTTATGCGCATTATTTTCACTCAATTTAAATAACAGCGCACAGAGCTTACAGGTTCCCAAATCGGGAAAATTTTATGAAAACGGAAATTTTTTGGAACTGAATGGCAACGACTCCTGTTGGTAGCAATGATGGACATCATCATTCTACAAACCGTTCAGGAGTACAAACCAATGCACAAATGGATTAGCTTTCGCCCTGGCCAACTGGTCGCCCTTCTTCTGCTGCTGGCACCGGGCCTCGCCGCCCAGGCCCAGCAGCCCGACCCGACCGCCGCTGCGCAGGATTATGCGCAGCCGGCAGCCACGGCGGCCAGCTTCAGTGACATAGAGCTGAAATCCTTCGCCCAGGCGCGCCAGAGTGTGGATGCCATTCGTTCGGAAATATCCGCCCAGCTGCAGAATGCACAGGACCCGCAGGAGGCCCGGAAGCTGCAGGAGGAAGCCAATGTAAAGATGATCGCCGCAGTGGAGGCCGCCGGTCTCTCCCGCGAGAAATATAACGAGATAGCCCAGGCGGCAATGAACGATCCGGCCCTCGCGGAGAAGCTCGCCAAGCTGCAATAGCACCGGACCGGGGTGTATCGACCGCCGCCGGCGGTCGAACCCCCATCAGGCGGAGCGCGTGACTTTTCGCTCCGCGACATCGACAGCCAAGCGCTGGCCCCGTCCTACGCCACAGTAGGTAAAGCCCCGCTCTCGAACATAGGCGGGGTCGAACAGATTGCGCCCGTCCACAATCAACGGCCGCTGCAGGCGCTGTCTGAGTTCGGCGAAATCCGGCGCCCAGAAGCAGCGCCACTCGGTGCAGATGGCCAGCGCATCGGCTCCGTCCGCGGCTTCCTCCGCGCTGTCACAGAGCACCAGTTGGTCCCTTTCCCCGTAGATGCGCCGGCACTGCTCCATGGCCACCGGGTCGTAGGCCCGCACCCTGGCGCCCGCACGCCACAGCTGTTCCATCAATTCCCGCGAGGGCGCCTCGCGCATATCGTCGGTCTCCGGCTTGAACGCCAGCCCCCAGATAGCAATGGTTCTACCGCGCAGATCGCCGCCGAACAGCGCCTCCAGCTTGTGGAACAGCGCGCGCTTCTGCCGCTGATTGACGTTTTCCACTTCAGCCAGCAGCCCCGCCCGGTAGCCGCTGTTGTGCGCGGCGGCGGCCAGGGCGCGTACATCCTTGGGAAAACAGGAGCCGCCGTAGCCGCAGCCGGGATAGATAAAATGGTGGCCGATACGCGGGTCCGAACCTATGCCCTGGCGCACCTCCTCGATATCCGCCCCCATATGCTCGGCGATATTGGCAATCTCGTTGATAAAGCTGATGCGGGTGGCGAGCAGGGCGTTGGCCGCATACTTGGTGAGTTCAGCGGAGCGCACCGACATAAACATCAGCCGGTCGCGATTGCGGTTGAAGGGCGCATAGAGAGTGCGGAATTGCCGTTGCACCAGCGGGCTGTCGCTGCCCACCACGATGCGGTCCGGCTTGTTGAAATCCTTGAGCGCCGCCCCTTCCTTGAGGAATTCCGGATTGGAGGCCACCTCCACGAGGACGTTCGCTCCGCGCTTGTCCAGTTCCTCGCGAATCACCGCCGCCACCCGGTCGCAACTGCCCACCGGCACGGTGGATTTCACCGCGACGGTCACCGAGTGCCGCAGCTGGCGCCCCAGGGTGCGGGCCACCGCCAGCACGTGGCGCACATCGGCACTGCCGTCCTCGTCCGGCGGCGTACCCACGGCGATCATCACCAGTTCGGCGTTTTCCAACGCGGCAATGCTGTCGGTGGTGAACTGCAGCCGCCCGCTCTGCGTGCCTTCGCGCAACAGCTCGGGCAGGCCCGGCTCGAAGATGGGACAGCGGCCGTTGCGCAGGTCGTCGATACGGGTCGCATCGATATCGACACAGGTCACCCGATTGCCCACCTGCGCCAGGCAGGCACCGGTGACCAGGCCCACATAGCCCACGCCAAAGATGGTTACGTTCACACCAGCCCCCTCAAATCGTTCTTTCGGGGATCATTCTTGCGGCAGTTTGTGAAACTTAGGTTTCGTAACCGTTAGGGTTTTGTGACTGCCAGCGCCAGGTGTCCTCCACCATTCGCGCCAGGTCGTATTCGGCTTTCCAGCCCAGTTCTCGCTCCGCCAGCGCCGGATCGGCGTAGCATTCCGCGATGTCGCCGGGGCGGCGCGGGGCAATCTGGTAGGGGATCTCGCGGCCGCTGGCCTCCTGAAAGGCACGCACGATTTCCAGCACCGAACTGCCGCGGCCGGTACCCAGGTTGTAGGTGTAACAGCCGTCGGCGGTCTCCTCCCGGCGCAGTTTCTCCAGCGCCGCCAGGTGTCCGCGAGCCAGGTCCACCACGTGGATATAGTCGCGCACGCCGGTGCCGTCGACGGTGCCGTAGTCGTCGCCAAACACCTGCAGCCGGGGCAACCGACCCACCGCCACCTGGGCCACGTAGGGCAACAGGTTGTTGGGGATGCCCCGCGGGTCCTCGCCGATAGTGCCGCTGGCGTGGGCGCCGATGGGATTGAAATAGCGCAACAGACTCACCTTCCAGGAGCTGTCCGGCGCCGCGCACAGGTCCCGCAGGATATTCTCAACCGCCAGTTTGCTGGCTCCGTAGGGGTTGGTGGCGCCGGTGGGAAAGTCCTCGCGGATGGGCACGCTGGCCGGGTCGCCGTAGACGGTGGCGGAGGAGCTGAAGATCAGCCGGCGCACGCCGAATTCCTCCATCACCTGGCACAGGGTCAGGGTACCGGCCACATTGTTCCGGTAATAACGGAGTGGCTGGGAAACGGATTCCCCCACCGCCTTGAGACCGGCGAAATGAATGACTGCTTCAATCTCGTGCTCGCGGAAAATATTGCGCAATTCGTCGGCATCGCGGATATCCGCGCGGTGCATAGGCATCGCGCAGCCGGCGATCGCCTCCACCCGCCGCAGCGCCTCTTCGCTGCTGTTGACCAGGTTATCCACCACCACCGACTGAAACCCTGCGGCCAGCAGTTCGACGCAGGTATGGCTGCCGATATAGCCGGCGCCGCCGGTAACCAGGATTGTCATAACAACTTCCTATAAACCCTGTGAGGTAGTCGAGGGCGCCCAGTAGAGCGCAAAACCACCACCAAGTTCAAGCGCACTTGCGCCACTCAGGCTGTGTTTTTTCCCGCCAATTGAGACCAGGCGCATTGGCGCCAATTGAACGGGCCCACTATGCTCAATAAGCGGGGAGAAACGATGTTTCCCCTGCGCAGCGGATAGCACCGCTGCCGCCGGCAATAAAGATAGTGTTCTCGCGCGCAAGCGCCTTCCAGAGTGCCCGCGGCCTGTTGGGCCCGCAAAGCGCACCCAACCCGCGGACTCAGAACAACCAGCGCTCCGGGAATGGACGCCGAGTGCTGCCGAACACGCGACAGGGAGTTTACCGCCATGACGATTTTCAACCACTACCTGGAAAGGTACGAATCCATTCAGGAAGAGGAGCTCAGTATCCAGGAGTACCTGGAACTGTGCAAAACCGACCGCAGCGTCTACGCGTCGCCCGCCGAGCGCATGCTGATGGCAATCGGCGAGGCGGAATTGGTAGACACCTCCCGCGACCCGCGCCTGTCGCGCATCTTCTCCAACAAGGTAATCCGGCGCTACGAAGCTTTCAACGAATTCTACGGCATGGAGGAGGCGATAGAGCAGATTGTCTCCTTCTTCCGCCACGCCGCCCAGGGGCTGGAGGAGAAAAAACAGATTCTCTACCTGCTGGGCCCGGTAGGTGGCGGCAAGTCCTCCCTGGCGGAGCGGTTGAAAGCACTGATGGAAAAAATCCCCATCTACGCCATAAAAGGTTCGCCGGTATTCGAGTCCCCCCTGGGCCTCTTCTCTCCCGATGAGGACGGCCAGATCCTGGAGGAGGACTACGGTATTCCCCGGCGCTACGTCAACACCATCATGTCCCCCTGGGCGGTAAAACGCCTGCACGAATACCAGGGGGATATCAGTCAGTTCCGGGTGGTTAAAATCCGCCCCTCGATCCTCGATCAGGTGGCCATCTCCAAGACCGAGCCGGGGGATGAAAACAACCAGGATATCTCCTCCCTGGTGGGCAAAGTGGATATCCGCAAGCTGGAGGACTTCCCGCAGAACGACCCGGACGCCTACAGCTTCTCCGGCAGCCTGTGCCGCTCCAACCAGGGGCTGATGGAGTTCGTGGAGATGTTCAAAGCGCCGATCAAGGTGCTGCACCCGCTGCTCACCGCCACCCAGGAGGGCAACTACAATAGCACCGAGGGCCTGGGCTGCCTCCCCTTCAACGGCACCATCCTGGCGCACTCCAACGAATCCGAGTGGCAGACCTTCCGCAACAACCGCAACAACGAGGCCTTCCTCGACCGCATCTATATCGTCAAGGTGCCCTACTGTGTGCGGGTGCAGGAAGAGATCCGAATCTACCAGAAACTGCTGGAGAACAGTTCACTGTCCAAGGCGCCCTGCGCGCCGGACACCCTGCGCATGCTGGCGCAGTTCTCGGTGCTGTCGCGGGTCAAAAACCCGGAGAACTCCAGCATCTACTCCAAAATGCGCATCTACGACGGCGAAAACCTCAAGGACACAGACCCCAAAGCCAAAACCATCCAGGAATATCGCGACAACGCCGGTGTGGACGAGGGCATGAACGGCCTGTCCACCCGCTTCGCATTCAAAATCCTGTCCAAGGTATTCAACTTCGACGCCACCGAAGTCGCCGCCAACCCGGTGCATCTCCTCTACGTGCTGGAGCAGCAGATAGAGCAGGAGCAATTTCCCCCGGAAGTGCAGGAAAACTACCTGGGATTCATCAAGGAATACCTGGCGCCGCGCTATGTGGAGTTTATCGGCAAGGAAATTCAGACCGCCTACCTGGAATCCTATGCGGAGTACGGCCAGAACCTGTTCGATCGCTATGTCACCTACGCCGACTTCTGGATCCAGGACCAGGAATACCGCGACCCGGAAACCGGCGAAATTCTCGACCGCGGCGCCCTGAACGAAGAACTGGAAAAGACCGAAAAGCCCGCCGGCATTTCCAACCCCAAGGACTTCCGCAACGAGATCGTCAATTTCGTACTGCGCGCGCGCGCCAACAACCAGGGCAAGAATCCGGACTGGCGCTCCTACGAGAAATTGCGCGCAGTGATCGAAAAGAAAATGTTTTCCAATACCGAAGACCTGCTGCCGGTTATCTCCTTCAACACCAAGGCCTCCGCCGACGACAAGAAAAAGCACGCGGATTTTGTCGCGCGGATGGTGGAGAGGGGCTATACCGAGAAGCAGGTGCGGTTGCTTTCTGAGTGGTATCTGAGAGTACGGAAATCGCAGTGATAGATCGATAAGCAAAAGGGGCTGGAAATCTGGGATAGCAAAAAGCGTGATGCGAAGGACGTGATGCCGGGTGATGCTTTGCGAGACTGTGACTCGAGCCATCCATGGCTCGGAGCGCCGACCCGCTCGCCCTACGGACGCCTTAGGCGTCCAAAACGGCAATCCTGCCGTTTTGCCTGCGAGAAGGACCTCGCGGACAAGCTTCCAGGGATGGATTTAAGGGGGCGCCCAGCCCGTGTCCCGCAAAAAGCCCCCGGCAGCGCGGCCGCCACTGCGCCAATCGAGCCCCCCGGTCAAAGGCAGTAATATGAGCTATATCATCGACCGCCGCCTCAACGGCAAGAAGAAAAGCACTGTCAACCGGCAGCGCTTTCTCAGGCGCTACAAGGCCCATATCAAGAAGGCCGTGGGAGAGGCGATGAACAGCCGCTCCATCACCGATATGGACAAGGGCGAGCGCATCAGCATCCCCACCCGCGATATCAACGAGCCGGTATTCGCCCACGGCCCCGGCGGACACGTGGAGCGGGTGCTGCCCGGCAACCGGGAATTTATCGCCGGCGACCGCATTCCCCGCCAGGGGCAACAAGGCGGCGGGGGAGGTAACGGCAGTGGCGCCAGCGATAGCGGCGAAGGGATGGATGAATTTGTCTTCCAGATATCCCAGGAAGAATTCCTCGATTTCATGTTCGAAGGCTTGCGCCTGCCCAACATGATCAAGCGTCGCCTGGCCGGCAACGAGTCCTTCCAGGTGGTACGCGCCGGCATCAGCAACGAGGGCACCCCCGGCAGGCTCAATGTGGTGCGCTCCATGCGCGCCGCCAACGCCCGCCGCATCGCACTCACCGGCAGCAAGCGGCGCAGCATCCGCGAACTGGAAAAGGAACTCGCGCTGGAGGAGAGCAAGGACCCCACCCTGCGCGACCAGCGCATAATCGACCAGTTGAACAGCAAGATCGAAGAACTGCACGCACGCATCGGCCGGGTACCCTTTCTCGACGATTTCGACCTCAAGTACAACCTGCTGGTACGCCAGCCAAAACCCCGCTCGCGCGCTGTCATGTTCTGCCTCATGGACGTTTCCGGCTCCATGAACCAGGCCACCAAGGACATGGCCAAGCGCTTTTTCCTGCTGCTGTACCTGTTTTTACAACGCAGCTACGAGTACACCGAGGTGGTGTTTATCCGCCACCACACCAGCGCCAAGGAAGTGGATGAAGAGGAATTTTTCTACTCCCGGGAAACCGGTGGCACCATTGTCTCCAGCGCACTCAAACTAATGCGCCGCATCATGCGCGAGCGCTATCCCGTCAGCGAGTGGAACATCTACGGCGCCCAGGCCTCCGACGGCGACAACTGGAACGACGACTCCAGCACCTGCCACAAGATACTGATCGACGACATCATGCCCGCGGTGCAGTACTACTCCTATGTGGAAATCACCCCGCGGGACCACCAGGCCCTGTGGGAGGAATACGAGAGCGTGCGGGCGGTGTTCCCCGATCACTTCGCCATGGAACAGATTGTCGACATGCAGGACATCTACCCCGTATTCCGCCAACTGTTCAGCCAGAAGGTGGCCGCCTGATGCTCGATACCTTCACCACCTCAGAACCCACAGAGCGCCGGCCCATATCCACCAGCTCCGAATGGACTTTCGAACTGATCCAGGAATACGACCGGGAAATCTCCGCGCTGGCGGAAGAGTTCGGGTTGGACACCTACCCCAACCAGATCGAAGTGATCTGCTCCGAGCAGATGATGGACGCCTACTCCTCGGTGGGCATGCCGGTGGGCTACAACCACTGGTCCTTCGGCAAGCAATTTATCAGCGTGGATAACAATTATCAGCGCGGGCTCATGGGTTTGGCCTACGAAATCGTGATCAATTCCAACCCCTGCATCGCCTACCTCATGGAAGAGAACACCATGACCATGCAGGCGCTGGTGATCGCCCACGCCAGTTACGGCCACAATTCCTTTTTCAAGGGCAACTACCTGTTCCGCAGCTGGACCGATGCCAGCAGCATCATCGACTACCTGATCTTTGCCAAAAACTACATCGCCCGCTGCGAGGAGCGCCACGGAGTGGACGAGGTGGAAGCAATCCTCGATTCCTGCCACGCGCTGATGAATTACGGCGTGGACCGCTACAAACGCCCCTATCCCATTTCCGCGATAGAAGAGGAGCGGCGGCAGAAAGAGCGGGAGGAATACCGCCAGCGCCAGCTCAACGATCTGTGGCGCACCATCCCCAACCTCGGTGCCGCGGAAGAGGAAGAGGAACAGCAGCGCTTCCCCGAGGAACCCCAGGAAAATATTCTCTATTTCGTGGAAAAGCATGCACCGCTGCTGGAAAACTGGCAGCGGGAACTGGTGCGCATCGTGCGCAAACTGGCACAGTACTTTTACCCGCAGCGGCAGACCCAGGTGATGAACGAAGGCTGGGCCACCTTCTGGCACTACACCCTGCTCAGCGAACTGTACAAGCGGGGGCGGGTGACCGAAGGCTTCATGATGGAATTCCTGCAGAGTCACACCAGTGTGATCTACCAGCCGCCCTTCGACAGCCCCTATTACAATGGCATCAACCCCTACACCCTGGGGTTTAGTATTTTCACCGACCTGCGGCGCATCTGCGAAAATCCCACCGAAGAGGATCGCCAGTGGTTTCCGGACATCGCCGGCAGCAACTGGAAGGAAACGCTGCAATTTGCCATGCGCGACTTCAAGGACGAGAGCTTTATCCTGCAGTTTCTCTCGCCCAAGGTGATGCGCGACATGAAACTCTTCTGCATCAGCGACGACGACCGCGAAAACGAAATCGTAGTCAACGCCATCCACGACGAAGACGGCTACCGCCAGCTGCGGGCCAACCTCGCGGGGCAATACAATCTGGGCAACCGCGAGCCGAATATCCAGGTGTTCACCGTGGATACCCGCGGCGACCGCTCAATGACCCTGCACCACACCCAGCACCGCCGCCGCCCCCTGGGCAAGGACACCGGCGAAGTGCTGCGCCACCTGCACCGGCTGTGGGGGTTCGACGTGCACCTGCACAGCCTGCTCGGGGACGAAATCACCGCCAGCTACCACTGCCCGGAACTGGGGCGCGACCAGCTGGAAGGGGAAGAGGAATCCATGCTGGTACCTAAGCCGATTTAACCAATGACCAATAGCGGAGAACTGGTTGCTGGCCTTTGGTCACTAACGAATTGATTACACTTCCAGCAACAACCTGGCTTTGGCCGCCAACTCGCTGCGTTCCCCCGGGTGCGCCACCAACGCATCGGCACCGGCATCGAGCCAGCGCTGCCGGTCTGACTCCCCGGCGGGGGTTATCACCAGTACACGCACCGTGGAGTACTCGCTGCGCGAGCGCAGGTGGTCCAGTATGCGGAAGCCGTCCGCCCCCACCAGTCCGGCGTCCAGCACCAGGAGCGCCGGCTTGTAGCCGGCCATCAGCGTGCCGGCCACAAAGATGTCACCGGCGACATCCACATCACAGCCCGCCTGCTGCAGCGCCTGGCGCCCGGCGGCGGTCAGCTCCGGATCGCTCGCCAGAATCAGCACCTTGCGACTGGCGGCGGCCAGCTCGTTCGGCACCGGCATGGCGTTGTCGCGCAGAAAGCCGACAAAGTCCTCGACACAGATACGGTGGTCGCCGCGCCCGGGCAGTTTGTAGGCCTTCAGCTGGCCCCGCTCGATCCAGCGGATTACGGTGCGAAAGTTCACCCCGCAGTATTTGGCTGCCTCCCCAGTGGTGAGCACGTGCAGTTCGTTCATCTTATTATTTCTCCCCCAAACATCCGGCGATTGCTAAATAAGTCATTGCGATAGTATTTTTTTGTGCCAATGACCAAAACCGGCACTTTGTCACAAAAAATTCTGTTATTTCGCACAAACCTTATAAATTATGCTGCTCAATACTGCAAAACCAGTCTTTAGCTCGGGCCTTGCTCATTGTGAGACGAACAGAAAGCCAAGCCCCTCAAAAAAACCTCGAAAGATAGAGTTGACAGTTATGACAGGTTAAATAGAATAGCCGGTATTGAATGGCGAGTGAATACTCCCCTAGCGAATACCCTAAGACCCTGGCCCCCTTGTAATTTCGGGGCCTTTTTTTTATCTTGCTGAATTCTTCCAATTCCCTCCCTCCGCCCTTCCGGGGCGCCAGCACCAGCGGATCTATGGCAGCTCACAGCGCTACCCGACAAACCACTCCCTCCGGCGGGGCTCCCGCAACATGAAGGTCTACCTGGTGGGTGGCGCAGTGCGCGACAAACTGCTCGGGCGCCCGATACAGGAGCGCGACTGGGTGGTCGTGGGTGCCGACGAAAAGCGGATGCGCGACCTGGGCTTTACCCCGGTCGGCCGCGACTTCCCGGTATTCCTGCACCCGGACACCGGCGAGGAATACGCCCTGGCGCGCACCGAGCGCAAGAGCGGCCACGGCTACGGCGGCTTCACCGTGCACGCCGAAGCGGACGTCACCCTGGAACAGGACCTGCTGCGCCGCGATCTCACCATCAACGCCATGGCGGAGGGGGAGGACGGCGAACTGATCGATCCCTACGGCGGCCGCGCCGACCTGGAGGCGCGCCTGCTGCGCCACGTCTCCTCCGCCTTCGCCGAAGACCCGTTGCGCATCCTGCGGGTGGCCCGTTTTGCCGCCCGCTATCACCACCTGGGCTTCACCATCGCCGACGACACTATGACGCTGATGCGGCGCATGGTGGATGCAGGGGAAGTCCAGCACCTGGTGGCCGAGCGGGTCTGGAAGGAAGTGAGCCGCGCCCTCACCGAGCCCGACCCGGACGTATTCATCCGCGTGCTGCGGGACTGCGGCGCGCTGGCAATCCTGCTGCCGGAGGTGGACCGCCTGTTCGGTGTGCCCCAGCCACCACAGCACCATCCGGAAATCGACACCGGAGAACATGTACTCCTGGCCCTGCGCGCCGCCCCCGCGCAACTGCCGGTGCGCTTTGCGGTACTGCTGCACGACCTGGGCAAAGGCGTCACCCCCGCCGACATACTGCCCAGCCACCGCGGCCACGAGCGCGCCGGCCTGCCCCTGGTGCGGGATGTCTGCCGGCGGCTGCGCGCGCCCCGACAGCTCACCGCCCTGGCCCTGGGCGTGTGCGAATACCATCTGCACTGCCACAAGGCCTTCGAACTGCGCCCGCAGACCCTGCTCAAGATCCTGCGGGCTCTGGACGCCCTCCGACGACCGGAGCGTTTCGAGCAGTTCCTGCTCTCCTGCGAAGCCGACGCCCGCGGACGCACAGGGTTGCGGGACCGGGACTACCCGCAGGTGGACTACCTGCGCGCGGTGCGCGAGGCCGCCGCGGCAGTTTCCGCGGAGGCGCTGATGGCGCAGGGCTTCGAGGGCGCCGCACTGGGCAAAGCCCTGGACCGGGAGCGCGTCGCCGCACTCACCCGGCTGAGGAAAACCTACGATGCGTAACGCCCTTGTCACCGGAGCCGCCGTCCGCCTCGGCCGCGCCATGGCCCGCGAGCTGCACCGGGATCACCGGGTGATAGTGCACTACCGCAACTCCGCGGCCGCGGCCGCGGAACTGGTGGACGAACTCAATGGAATCCGTCCCGACTCCGCCGCGGCCCTGCACAGCGAACTGGCCGGCGCCGGTGACTGCGAGCGGCTCGCCGCGGAAGCGGTGGACCTCTGGGGCGGGGTGGATACCCTTGTCAACAACGCCTCCGCCTTCCACCCCACGCCAATCGGTGATGCGGACGAGAAACAGTGGGACCGGTTGATCGGAAGCAATCTGAAGGCGCCCTTCTTTCTCTCACAGGCCCTGGCAGAGACACTGGCCCGGGACAACGGCTGCATCGTCAATATGGCGGACATCCACGCCGAGCGCCCCATGCCCCGTCACACTCTGTACTGTGCCGCCAAGGCCGGCCTGGTGATGTTGACCAAAAGCCTCGCGCTGGAACTGGCCCCCCGGGTGCGGGTCAACGCCATCGCCCCCGGTGCGATACTGTGGCCCAACCAAGGGGGGCCCAACCAAGGGGGGCCCGAGCAGGAAAGGGTGGACGACGCGGCCAGGGCGCGGATACTCTCGCGCATTCCCCTGGCCCGCACCGGCGGTGAGGAGGATATAGTCCGCACCCTGCGTTTCCTGGTGAGCGAGGCGCCCTATATCAGCGGCCAGGTCATCGCGGTGGACGGCGGCCGCAGCCTCAATATTTGAAGCGGGAGCAACCGGAGTGGACAGCAAAACCTTTATCGACGCCCAGACCCTGCTGGAAGACTCCTACGGCCTGGCCCTGCAGGTGTTCGAAAGCGGTTTCCGGCCCGACTATATCGTCGGCGTCTGGCGCGGAGGCGCGCCGGTGGGCATCGCGGTGCAGGAGATGTTCGACTACCTGGGCATGCACGCCGACCATATTGCCATCCGCACCTCCTCCTACCACGGCATCGACCAGCGGCGCAAAGAGGTCCGGGTGCACGGCCTCACCTACCTGATCAAGCGGGTGCAGTCCCACGAATCGCTGTTGATCGTCGACGACGTCTACGACACCGGCCTCAGCATCCAACAGGCGGTCAGCGACCTGCGGAACGCCTGCAAGAAAAACACCCCGGACATCCGCGTGGCCTGCCCCTACTACAAGCCCGGCCGCAACCAGACCGGCCGCGTACCCGACTACTATCTGCACAGCACCGACGAGTGGCTGGTGTTTCCCCACGAACTGAAGGGCCTGACTCCGGAGGAAATCGCCCGGCATAAGCCCGCGCTGCGAAAACATCTGAAACTGTTGAACAGACTTAAAAACCCCGAGGAGGAAATGGCTGCCCTGTAGGAGCGGCCCATGGCCGCGATCATTCCTTCAGATTATCCCGCGGCCGCTCTAGATTTCACTTCAATTTCACCCGCACTTTGTCACAATGACCCGGCGAGCAGATGACAAATAAAGAAGCGCGCCGGTGAAACCCCTTAAGATACTGCTGATCGAAGACAACCCCACCATCGCCCGCCAGATTGGCGAACTCCTCCAGGCGCACGGCTGGCAGCTGGACTTCGCCCACAATGGGCGCCTGGGCATCGGGCTGGCGCTGGACCAGATCTACGACCTGGTCATCCTCGATCTCAACCTACCGGATATCGACGGCCTGGACGTCTGCCGGCAGATTGGGGAGAGAGCCCAGGTAAACCTACCGGTGCTGATGCTCACCGCGCGGGATGCCTTTGCGGACAAGGCGCAGGGTTTCAATACCGGCGCCGACGACTACCTCACCAAGCCGTTCGACCCCAGGGAACTGGCACTGCGCTGCCGCGCCCTGGCGCGCAGAAACCAGTTGCACCGGAGCAACCGGACCTGTATCGGCGAACTGACCATTCGCCACCGCGAACATATTGCATACCGGGCCGGACGGCCGTTGAAACTCACTTCCATCGGCTTCCGCATACTGACCATCCTCGCCCACGCCTACCCGGAAGCGGTGAGCCGCTCGGCCATCACGCACCAGCTCTGGGGGGACAACCCGCCGGAAACCGATGCGCTGAAATCCCATATCTACAGCCTGCGCCAGTCCCTGGACAAACCCTTCGCCACACCCATGCTGAAAACCATCACCAATGTGGGCTACCAGTTGGAAACACCCCGTGAAGATTGAGCACAGTATCCACCGGCGAGTGGTCACCGCCTTCGGCGCCTTCACCCTGCTGCTCTGCCTCGTCTACACCGGCATCTGCGTGCTGGTGGCCTATGTCATCGAGGACCAGGTGCTGGACAACCTGCTAGCCGATGAGGCCCGCTACATCGAACAGCGGTTCCGGGCCAACGGAGAAATTCCCCCGCCGCGGCTTCCTTATGTCGAGCTCTACTCCGAGAGCAACCCGCCCCCGGCCGGTGTCCCAGCTGCACTGCCCGAGGGGACAACAAGAGCCGAGTGGTTCAGCGACGGCGAACGGCACTTTCACCTGCGCAGGCTCAGCCTCGACAGCGACACTTCGCCGATACTCGCCGCGGAGGTGGGGCGGCTGCTCACTGTTTCCCGCCATTCCGGCGAACTGCTTTGGCTGCTGTTCGCCGCCCTGCTGGCCACTTCTGCGCTGGCACTGTGGCTGGCCTACCGGCTGTCCTCCAGGACTGTCAGGCCGGTGATCGCCCTCGCCGAAGAGGTCAAAGACCGGCAGCACGGCGACGCGCCACTGTCCCTGCCCTCCAGTGCCGACAGGGATGAAATCGGCTTTTTGGCCAGAACCCTGGAAAGGTCGCTCAATCAACTCAAGCTCGCGTTGCGGCGCGAATCCGAATTTACCCGGGATGTCAGCCACGAGCTGCGCACGGCGATCACCATCATCAAAAACACCCTGGCGCTCTCCCATCTGCGAAACCTGTCGCCACAGGAGACGAAAGAGCTGCGCACTACCGTGGAAGCCATGGAGAACACCATCTCCGCGCTGCTCGCACTGGCGCGCGCCGAGTCCATCGAACAGAGGCCATTCGACCTCCGCCCGCTGCTGGAAAATCGCATACTCGCCCTGCACAGCAGAGTTCCGGAAAGGCAGTTCCAGGTGCGGCTGGAGATACCGGACAGCTACCCGGTTGCCGGCAACAGCCATCTTGCGACTCTGCTGATCGACAACCTGCTCAACAACGCCGTCCGGCACGCGTCCCGGCCGCAATTGCGCGTCAGGGAAGACGGATATGCCCTGGTTTTCGAGAACCCGATTGGCGAGCTCTTCGATACGGATATCTCCCTGCTCCCGGGAGAAAAAAGTGAACAGAGTGACGGAATGGGCCAGGGCCTTTACCTGGTCAAAAGAATAGCCGGTGCACTGGGCTGGCACTTGTCCACCAAGTGCGATGAAGAGCTGTTCACCTGCGCTGTCTATCCGGCTGCGGCTTGACAGGTATCCATCCTTCACCAGAATTTTACCCGGCGGCTTGTAAAGTTCTTCTGTCAATCAGGAGAACTACACCATGGGTAAAAAACTGCTATTTATATTTTCCTCTTTTGTTCTGTTGTTGCTGGCAAGCGGGTTCTGGCTGAAGAGCCTGATTCCGCCGCCGCAGGATCACCACGCACTGGCGCAAACCCTCCCCGCGGACCTGGATTATCTGCGGCAGAGGCCCGGGAAAAACCGGGGCAAAATACTGGCGGTAGTCACCAGTACCGCCACCCTGGGCGACAGCGGAAAATCCACCGGCTACGAACTGACCGAACTGGCCCGCCCCTACTACGTGTTTGTCGCCAACGGTTTTGACGTGGATATCGCCAGCCCCCAGGGCGGCCTGCCGCCCGTGGTTATCGACAACGACGACATGGGTCCCTTCGATTACGCCTTTCTCAACGATATGGAAGCACAGGAGAAGCTGCACAACAGCATTCCGATAGAGCAGGTAGCCGACAAAAATTACCGGGCGGTATTCTTCGTCGGCGGCAAGGGCGCCATGTTCGATTTTCCCGACAACCCAGCGATCCAGCGCCTGGTGCGCGGGCTATACCGGGACGGCAAGGTGATCGGCGCCGTGTGCCACGGGCCGGCGGCGCTGGCCAATGTCACAATGGAAAACGGCGAAGCGCTGGTGTCCAACCGTCGGGTGACGGGCTTCACCAATGAAGAGGAGCTGTTCCTGATTCCCGATGCACGGGAAATATTTCCCTATTTGCTGGAAGACCGGCTGCGCAACAGCGGTGCGATTTTCGAGCCGGGACCGGCCTACCTGAAGCGGGTCAGTATCGACGGCCAGTTGCTGACGGGGCAGAACCCCTGGTCCACCTGGCCTGTGGCGGAGGCGATGGTGAAGGCGCTGGGCTACAAGCCGGTTCCGCGCGCAATCACGCCGGCGGAAAATACCGTGGAAGTTCTGTTGACCTATGAACAACGGGGAATCGCAACGGCGGGGAAAAGGCTGCAGCAAATGCAACAGCAGGAGAGCAAGGCCATCGACCGGCGGCTGTTGGCGATGCATGGGATAGTGGCCGCTATGCGCGGCGAGATAGGCAAATCGCTGGATCTTGTCCGGCTGCTGGCCCGGGCCGGGAAATACGAAGCCCAATAATTCCTGTAGGAGCGACCGCTGGCCGCGATCAATATTTCTACGAACCCGGATCGATCGCGGCCAGCGGCCGCTCCTACAGAAAGTGAGCCTGCGGGCCGGGAGAGAGAGCCTGTTCGCGCCCTGCACCCGGCCGCAGCCTAACCGGCACCCGCTTTCACCTGAATTTTACCCTGCGGTTTGTAAAGTTCTCCTGTCAATCAGGAGAACTACATATGGACAAAAAACTGCCATTTACGGTCAAGGTCTTCCTTTTCCCGGGGCTGGCCTTCTGCTTCCTTGCCGCACTCTGGTACGCCTTTATTGCTCTCAAGGAGGAACCGATACCACAGGATAAAATTGTGGCGTCTTACGCTTACCGGACGCCAGACAATATTGAAATGTCCTTCAGGGATATCGGCGACCGCCAGTTTGCTTTTTCCTACAGGAGCTTTGACGGGGCACCAGTCAACGGCCGAATCAGCTATCCACCCATCGAGCGGGAAAAGTACCCAGTGCTGATCGGCATCTCGGCGATGGGAAGAGGTTATCAGCGCTGGTGGGTGGATTCGTTCAAGGGGCGGCCCACGGTAACCCGGGTAAATGAAATTACCCGGCTCGCTACCGAAAAAGGCTACGCGATGATTGCCATCGATGCCCGCTATCACGGAACCAGAAAAGATTCGCACAGGTCCCTCAGATCGATAATGAGCGACCTCCATTTCTTCGGAAACAAAAGTTACTACGAAGAAATGGTCCGGAACACCGTATTGGATTACCGGGTTCTTATCGACTGGATTTCACGGCAACCGAATCTGGACGGAGGCAATCTCACTCTCGCGGGTTACAGTATGGGGGCGCAGGTCGCCCTACTGGCCGCTGCTCTCGACCCGCGGGTGGACCGGGTTATCGCCATGGTCCCGCCCCACATCAGCGATAAAACGGCCTTAGTGGCGCCCAAGAATCTCGCCGCCCTGATAAAAAAATCTTCGGTACTTCTGATCACGGCAAATGATGACGAATATGCGTCGAAAGAGGATAACCTGCGCCTGTATGATTCGGTTGCAAGCGAGGGTAAGGAACACCTGACCTTTAGCGGAGGCCATATACTCCCGGACAGTTACGTGGAAGTTTTGGCTGAGCGGCTGTAGGAGCGGCCCATGGCCGCGATCAGGCCGCAGCGAACCTGAAATGTCGATCGCGGCCATGGGCGGGGCCGCCCCGCCGCTCCTACAGAAAGCGGACCTGCGGCCTGGCCCTCTCCCCCGGCCCCTCTCCCGCAGGCGGAAGAGGGGAGCTATTCTTTTAGGTTTCCGCGTCTTTGGGCCAAGTGCTATCAAGGCCAAGTAAAAGGCACCGGCCAGAGTTTCTGCTTCGACTTGTCGTACTCCGCCCACATCCGCGCAAAGGTTTTGCCGGTCAGCGGGTGTACGACCTCCGGCGCCAGCTCCGCCAGCGGCTGCAGTACAAAGGCGTTTTTCTCGATTTCGGCGCGGGGCAGTTTGACGCCGTCGACGGTGCCGCTCAGGTCATCGTAGGTGAGGATATCGATATCCAGGGTGCGCGCGCTGAACTTGGGGCCGCTGCGCAGGCGGCCGTTGGCGTCCTCGATCTCTCGCAGGCGCAGCGCCAGCTGCCCCAGTGGCAGTTCCGTGCGGATACCCACTACCAGGTTGTAGAAGTTGTCGCTTGTGAAACCCACCGCCACGCTCTCGAAGACGCGGGAAATCTGCAGTTCGCCGAATTCCGCTGCGAGCGCGTCCAGCCCCGCGCGGATATGGCGTTCCCGGTCGATATTGCTGCCCAGGCTCAGAAATACCTGTGCCACGGTTATCCGGCCCCTGCCGGTTTGGCGCCTGCGGCCGATAAAGCCCCACGCTCGCCCCGCTCGATCAGCACCCCCACATCCCGCGCACCGCGCACGGCACCGGGCTTGGACAGGCGCAGGCGCAGCCAGGGTACCCCGAACTCCTCGCGCACTATGGCCGCAACCTTCTCCGCCATGGTTTCCACCAGCAGGAACTCACTGCCTTCGATAAAGGCGATCAGGCGCTTGGCCACCGCCTTGTAGTTGAGCGTGTACTCGATATTGTCGGTGCGCGCAGCCTCGGCAATATTGAACGCCATCTCCAGGTCCAGGCTCACCGTCTGGCGCACTTCCCGCTCCCAGTCGTAGATACCGATAATGGTGTCCACCTTCAAATCGCGTATATAGACGATATCCAACTCAACTCTCCATCCAACTCAACTCTCCATCCAACTCAACTCTCCGCCAGTTCCGTCAGCGGCCAGCGGGGCCGCACTGTGATGCTCAGGTTCTCGCGCTGGCCCGCCTTCAGGCGCAGGCAGCCGGCGTAGGCGATCATCGCGCCGTTGTCGGTACAGAATTCGTGGCGCGGATAGTAGACGCCGGCGCCCTCCCGCGCCAAACGCGCCTCCAGCCGCTCGCGCAGCAGCCTGTTGGCGGACACGCCACCGGCCACCACCAGGGTCTTGCGCCCGGTGGCCCGGATCGCCCGGCGGCATTTGATCACCAGGGTATCCACCACCGCCACCTGAAAAGCGGCGGCGATATCCGCGCAGGTCTGCTCGTCCGGCAGGCCGTCTTCGAGGGCGTGATCGCGCACGGTGTTCAGGGTGTAAGTCTTGAGCCCGGAGAAGCTGAAATCCAGGCCCGGCCTGTCGGTCATCGGGCGGGGGAAGGTGAAACGCCGCGGGTCGCCCTTTTCCGCCAGCGCCGCCAGGCGCGGGCCTCCGGGGTAGTCCAGATCGAGCATCTTGGCGGCCTTGTCGAAGGCCTCGCCGGCGGCGTCGTCCAGGGATTCCCCCAGGAGTCGGTATTGCCCCAGGCCGCACACGTCCACCAATTGAGTGTGGCCGCCGGAGACCAGCAGGGCCACAAACGGGAAGGCGGGGGGATTCTCCTCCAGCATTGGCGCCAACAGGTGGCCCTCCATATGGTGCACCGCCACCGCCGGCAGGTTCCAGCCGTAGGCCAGGGCGCGGCCGGCGCAGGCGCCCACCATCAACGCGCCGATCAGGCCGGGACCGGCGGTATAGGCGACGCCGTCCAGGTCGCCGGGGCGAGTACCGGTCTGCTCCATCACCCGGCGCACCAGCGGCAGCAGCTTGCGCACGTGGTCGCGGCTGGCCAGCTCCGGCACCACACCGCCGTAGTCCGCGTGCAGGTCCACCTGGCTGAACAGCGCGTGACCCAGCAGCCCCTGCTCGCTGTCGTACAGGGCGACGCCGGTTTCATCGCAGGAGGTTTCAATACCGAGGACTCGCACTTCGACTCCGTTGGGGACCATTTTCGAGGCCGGCTATCATACCTGAAATGAGGCTTGCGATCGCCGGGGCGAGTGTATAGAATTTGCGCCCTCGCTCTGGACCGGCCTCCGGAATGCAGCTGCGAGACGCGATTGCCGGAAAGGCCGAGAGAAACGAATTACAGGTAAACCAATGCCATCAGTACGACTGAAAGACAACGAACCTTTTGATATCGCCCTGCGCCGCTTCAAGCGCTCCTGCGAAAAAGCCGGTGTACTGTCTGAAGTGCGCCGCCGCGAGTTCTACGAAAAGCCCACCGCTGTGCGCAAGCGCAAGGCGGCCGCGGCTGTGAAGCGCCACGCCAAGAAGCTGCAGCGCGAGAACCGCAAGTTCCAGCGCCTCTACTAAAAAAAAGAGGCTGCAGGCGCCATTAAAAAGGGTCTGCAGGCGCCACTGGCCAGAAGCCAGAGGCCCGGAACAGAACACAGAACGGCGCGCGGGCCGAACCCGCGCGCCGTTTTTTGTTGTTGGGGAAAGCGTTATTCTTGGCTCTCACCCACAAGCTTGCCACCTGTAGGAGCGGCGGGGCGGCCATCCGCCCATGGCCGCCCCTACAGAATCAGTGCAACCCCACCCGGAATAAGAACCATGAGCACACTGAAGGACTCCATCGCCCAAGCCACCAAAGACGCCATGAGAGCCCGCGCCAAGGAGCGCCTGGCCACCCTGCGCCTGATCAATGCGGAGATCAAGCGGGTGGAGGTGGACGAGCGCATCGAGCTGGACGACGCGCGTATTCTCGCCCTGCTGGACAAGATGACCAAACAGCGCCGCGATTCCATCGCCCAGTACGAGAAAGCCGGCCGCGCAGAACTAGCGGCGGTGGAACAGGCAGAAATCGACGTAATCCAGGAATTCCTGCCGGAGCAGCTCTCCGAGGCGGAGATCAGTGAAATCGTCGCCGCCGCGGTAAAAGAAACCGGCGCCAGCGGCATGGCGGACATGGGTAAGGTAATGGCCCTGGTGAAGCCCCAGGTGCAGGGCCGCGCGGACATGGGCGCGGTAAGCAGACTGGTCAAGGCGCAGCTCGGCTAAGGGCGCAGGCTCTTACCTACACAGCAGAGAATCTATGGCCGGCAAGATCCCCCAGCACTTTATCGACGACCTGCTCGCGCGGGCGGATATCGTCGAGGTGATCGACAGCCGGGTCAAACTGCGCAAGACCGGGAAAAACTATTCCGCCTGCTGCCCGTTCCACGATGAAAAGACCCCGTCTTTCACCGTCAGCCCGCAAAAGCAGTTCTACTACTGCTTCGGCTGCGGCGCCAACGGCAACGCCGTCGGCTTCCTGATGGAGTACGACCGCCTGGGTTTCCCCGAGGCGGTGGAAAAACTGGCCGCCAGCCAGGGGCTGGAAGTCCCGCGAGAGCAATTGGCCCCGGGGCAAGAGCAGCGCCAGCGCCGGAGCCAGTCGCTGTACCAGATCACCGAAAAGGCCGCGGACTACTTTCGCGCGCAACTGCGCGAGCATCCGTCCGCCGGCCGCGCGATCGCCTACCTCAGGCAGCGCGGCCTGTCCGGCGAGATAGCCCGGGACTTCGGCATCGGCCTGGCGCCACCGGGCTGGGACAACCTGCTCAACCACCTGGGCGACAGCGCCGAAAAGGCCGACCAGTTGGAGCTCGCGGGCCTCGCCATCCGCCGCCAGGACAGCGACGGCACCACCAAACCCGGCGCACGCCACCACTACGACCGTTTCCGCAACCGCATTATGTTCCCGATCCGCGACCGCCAGGGGCGCGCCATCGCCTTCGGCGGGCGGGTGCTGGGGGACGAAAAACCCAAATACCTGAACTCCCCGGAGACCCCCATCTTCCACAAGGGCCGCGAGCTCTACGGCCTCTGGGAAGCCCGCCAGGCCAACCGCGAACTGGAGCGGCTGATCCTGGTGGAGGGCTATATGGACGTGGTGGCCCTGGCCCAGTTCGGCATCCGCTGCGCCGTGGCCACCCTGGGCACCGCCTGCGGCGAAGAACATATCCAGTTGGCCTTCCGCCACGCGCCGGAGCTGGTGTTCTGCTTCGACGGCGACCGCGCCGGGCGCAGCGCCGCCCGCCGCGCCATGGAGTCCGCCCTGCCGCAGATGCAGGACGGGCACAGCTTGCGCTTCCTGCTGCTGCCAGAGGGCGAGGACCCGGACACCCTGGTGCGCCAACTGGGCGGGGAGCGCTTTACCCAGTTGATCGAAGAGCAGGCGCGACCGCTGGAGGACTTCCTGTTCGACCTGCTCGCCGAGGGCATCAACCTGCAGACCATGGACGGCCGCGCGCGCCTGTCCAAACTGGCCGCGCCGCTGCTCGACCAGCTGCCCGCCGGCGTCTATCGCCAACTGATGTTCCAGCAACTGGCCGCGCGCACCGGCCTGGACAGGGACACCCTGGAAGAAGTGATCAGCACGGAAAAGACCAGGGCCCAGGCCGCCCAGGTCCAGACCCAGGCCCAGCCCCGGCGCGAGCCGCAGCCGGAACAGGCCGGGGCCGAGCGGCCCCCCGGCCCCGATGACCACGGCGATATACCGCCGCCGCCGGAATACGAACCGGCCCGCGAACCCCGGCGATCGCCCTCCCCCGAACCCCGCCGCAGCGGCCAGTACCGCCTGCCGGCGGAGCGGATGCTGATCGCCCTGCTGCTGCACCACCCCCAACTGGCACAGCAGATCGGCGACAGCCGCCGGTTTCTCGACAGCGACCACCCCGACCTGCGTCTCTTCGGCGAGGTGCTTGAGGTTATCCACCAGCGCCCGGACTGCAACCAGAACCAGTTCTTCGGTCACTGGATGGCGCACAAGGACAAGCAGTCACTGGAGATTCTGACCCGGTTGTCCTCCAACCATCCGATTGCCGGAAACCACGACAGGCAGATGGAGTACGACCCCCAGGCGGAGTTCTCCGACTGCCTGCGACGTCTGGAGCTGGCCGAGCAGAAGCGGCGCAACCGCGACCTGCTGGAGCAGCTGAAAGGCGGCAGCGGCAAGCTCAGCGCGGAGGAGCAGATGGCGCTGCTGGCACACTGGCGACGCAGTCGCGAATAACTCCGCTGCAGCCCTTGAAAACCCGCGGTACAACACCATATCCAGTCAACCCCGGACGGGGCCGGGAAACCCGAGCACTCCAGACACCGAACCCAGACGTCACTTGACAGTCACAGTGGTTATTGCTATCGCAAATACGCTATAATCTCGAGTCTTTGTCCCGTTATTACTCCGTTATTAGCCCACCAAATTTTTCAGGGTTGTGCATGACCGACAACACCCAACAGCAGACTTCCCGTATCAAGGAACTGATCGCCCGCGGTAAAGAGCAGGGCTATCTGACCTACGCAGAAGTAAACGATCACCTGCCGGAGGACATTTCCGATCCGGATCAGGTGGAAGACATCATTGGCATGATCAACGACATGGGCATCAAGGTGTACGAAATCGCACCGGATGCCGAAGAGTTGCTGATGGCCGAAGGCGATAGCTCCGCCGATGAAATCGCCGCCGCCGAGGCCGCCGCCGCCCTGGCCGCAGTGGAATCCGACGTGGGCCGCACCACCGACCCGGTGCGCATGTACATGCGCGAAATGGGCACTGTGGAGCTGCTCACCCGCGAGGGTGAGATTGCCATTGCCAAGCGCATCGAAGAGGGCCTGCGCGAACTGATGGCCGCCCTGGCCTACTGGCCCGGCGCCGTGCAGCATGTCATCGACGAATACAGGCTGATCGAGAAGGAAGAGCGCCGCATCCCCGACGTGATCGCCGGCTGGCTCGACCCGGCCGAGGACGTGCCCCCCGGGGCACAGACCGGCCAGAGCGCCGCTCCCGACACCAGCACCAAGGACGACGACTCCGACGATGACGACGACGACTCCACCCAGGAGGAGGAGGAGAACACCGGCGGCATCGACCCGGAAGAACTCGCCGAACGCATGAAGAAGCTGATCGCCGCGCAGAAGAAAGCCGACGCCGCGATCAAGAAGCACGACCGCGACTCCAAAGAGGCCGGCGAGGCCCTGGAGGCGGTGGCCGAGGTATTCCGCTACTTCAAGCTGGCCCCGCGCCAGTTCGACCCGCTGTACAACGAGGTGCGCAGCATTCTCGACGAGGTGCGCGCGCAGGAGCGCACCGTGATGAACCTGTGCATCAGGCGGGCGAAGATGCCGCGTAAGACCTTCATCAAGGAGTTCCCCGGCAACGAAACCAACGAAGACTGGATCCCGGGCATCATCAAGAAGAAGCGCGACTACTCCGACGCCCTGCGCCAGATGGCCGAGGACATCATCCGCGCCCAGCGCAAGCTGGCCCAGTGCCAGGAGCACGCCGGCCTGGAGATCGGCCAGATCAAGGAGATCAACCGCCGCATGTCCATCGGCGAGGCCCGCTCCCGCCGCGCCAAGAAGGAGATGGTGGAGGCCAACCTGCGCCTGGTGATCTCCATCGCCAAGAAGTACACCAACCGCGGCCTGCAGTTCCTGGACCTGATCCAGGAGGGCAACATCGGCCTGATGAAGGCGGTGGACAAGTTCGAATACCGCCGCGGCTACAAGTTCTCCACCTACGCCACCTGGTGGATCCGACAGGCCATCACCCGCTCCATCGCGGACCAGGCGCGCACCATCCGCATCCCGGTGCATATGATTGAGACCATCAACAAGCTCAATCGCATCAGCCGGCAGATGCTGCAGGAGATGGGCCGCGAGCCGACCCCGGAAGAGCTGGGCGAGCGCATGGAAATGCCCGAGGACAAGGTGCGCAAGGTGCTGAAGATCGCCAAGGAACCCATCTCCATGGAGACCCCCATCGGCGACGATGAGGACTCGCACCTGGGCGACTTCATCGAGGACCAGAACCAGTCCTCGCCGATAGACACCGCCACCCAGACCGGCCTGCACGATGCCACCCGCTCCGTGCTCTCCGGCCTGACCGCGCGCGAGGCCAAGGTCCTGCGCATGCGTTTCGGAATCGACATGAACACCGACCACACCCTAGAGGAAGTGGGCAAGCAGTTCGACGTCACCCGCGAGCGCATCCGCCAGATCGAGGCCAAGGCCCTGCGCAAGCTGCGCCACCCGTCCCGCTCGGAGCACCTGCGCAGCTTCCTGGACGAGGGGTAATGCGAATGCGGAATGGCCATGGGGCTCCTCCTGTAGGAGCGGCCCATGGCCGCGATTGAGGCCAGCGTTTGGCAAACAGGCCGATAGAAACACAGCATGCAAGAAGAGTTCGTCAACAAACCCGGCAAAACCGGCGTCGCCCGCCTGATCGACGCCACCAGCTATTCCTGGCACGGTCTCGCCGCCACCTGGCGCAACGAGGCCGCCTTCCGCCAGGAGGTGACCCTCGCCACCTTCCTGATCCCCATCGCCCTGTGGCAGGGACAGAGCGGCCTCGAGCGCGCGCTGCTGATCGGCGTCACCCTGCTGGTGATGATCGTGGAACTGCTCAACAGCGCGGTGGAAGCGGTGGTGGACCGGGTGGGCCCGGAAAAACACCCGCTGTCGAAAATCGCCAAGGACACCGGCTCCGCCGCCGTCTCCCTCTCCCTCCTGCTGTGGCTCACCACCTGGAGTTGCATCCTGCTGCCGCGCTGGCTTTGATCTGAATTAAGCAGAGGTCCCTTGTAGGATGGGCAAAGGAGCGAAGCGACGTGCCCATCTTCCGAGGTCTTGATAGGCACGCTACGCTTTGCCCATCCTACAGGGACTCGGATTTTCCGCTTAACTTAGTGCCATTCAGTTCCGACCCGAATGGCACTAAGTTAAGCGCGATTGGCCCGATGTAGGGTGGATAAGCGAAGCGCATCCACCACTCCAGGCTTCTGGTGGATGCGCTTCGCTTATCCACCCTACAAAAATGTCCGGCCCCCTTAACTTAGCGGCATTCGGTTCCACCCCCATCCCAACCCAGAGTTTTACCCGCCGCCGCGGCCCCCACCTATCCCCGGCTCCACTAGACTTCCTGCACTAACGTACCAATACCGCTATAAACCAGGGACAGGTTTATGACGCGCCCGCGTATTTCCCATATCCGCCGCGCTGCCGTTCTCCTCTTAACGCTCTGCGCCGGCTACTGCGCCCCGAGAATCGCCCTCTCCGCCGGCAGCGACTCCCCGCCCACCCGTCTGATCGTCAACCCCGACGGGGTACTGCGGGTGCCGGAAATCAATGCCCGTATCGACCCTCCCGCCGGGCGACATCTGGTGGTGGAAAATCGCGGAGCCATCGATCTGCGGGGAAACACCGCGAACCATCTCACCATCGGCGGCGACTACATCGGCAGCGGCACCCTGCATCTGGACGGGGTGCTCCTGGGCGACGATTCCCCGGCGGACAGGCTGGTTATCGATGGCGGCCGCGCCACCGGCAGCACCGAAATCCAGGTCAACTGGGCGGGCGGCAGGGGAACGCAGACGGACACCGGCATACTCCTGGTAGAGACTACCGGCGGCGGCGCTACCGCAGGCGACGCCTTCCACATGCAGGACTCCCTGTCCGCCGGCCCCTACGAATACTTCCTGTTTCGCGGCGCCGGAGAGAACCGGTCTCTGGAGAACAACTGGTACCTGCGCTCCAGCCTGCTAGCGGGCAGCGCACCGCCGGCCACGGGAACGTCCTCCCCTCCCCTGGTGGCACCGGCACCACCGCCGGGCGCGGACCCACTGCCACTCTACCGACCGGAAATCCCCCTCTACGCCCAGGCCAAACCCCTGGCCCACCGGGTCGCCCTGGAGGAGATCGGCAGCTATCGCGACCGCTGCGGCGACCAGGGCAACTGGACCGAAGCGAACAGCTGCGCCTGGGTACGCCTGCACCACAGGGACGGGCGGCTCGGCTGGGGCGGCGCGGTGGAAAATCGCTTCGACGGCCGTACCAGCGGCTTTCAACTGGGGGCCAATCTCTTCAGTTGGCCCACCGACGCCGGCCTGCGGGAGTGGGGCCTGTTTTTCGGCGGCAGCCGCACCGGCGGCGACGTGCGCGGATTCGCCCGGGGTTTCAAAGACTACCGCGCAGGCCGCAACGAGCTGGACAGCTATTACCTGGGCGGCTATATGACCCACCACCAAGCGGACCGCGGCTACCTGGACATAGTATTCAGGGCCGCCTTACTGGAACTGGAAAGCCTCTCCACCCGGGATATCGGCGATACCGTCCGCGGCCCCCAGCTGACGATCTCGGTGGAGAAAGGCTTCACCTTCGCCGCCACCGACGGCATCAACCTGGAACCCCAGCTCCAGGCGGTGGCCAACTACACCAATTTCAGCGCCTTTCGCGACGACATCTCCCTCGCGGAACCGGACATGACCCCGGAAGCCACCCTGCGCGCCGGCCTGCGCGGCTACAACAGCCGCGGGGACAACCGCTACTATCTGTTCACCAACCTCTGGCACACCCTCGGCGGCAACGACGAACTGCTGTTCGGCAAGACCCGGCTGGACGGCGAGCGCCGCACCAGTTGGGCGGAGATAGGCGCGGGCTTTGTATGGTTGGAAGGGCGCGGCGGCAGCGCCTTCGCCAATATCGGCTACCAGCGCTCCATCGACGACCTGGACTGGAAGGGGGGCAGCGCCAACCTCGGCTTCGACTGGCGCTGGTAGCCGTGGCGATACCGGAGGGCCCGATGCCGATCCCGATTCCGAGCGCATCCGGCCGTAGGGTGCGCCGTGCGCACCGCCCCAGGGCTCGCGCGGATTTCAGACCTTTTGGTGCGCACGGCGCACCCTACGGCCGGGCTTAACTCAACAGTATTGAGCCTAATGCGGCAGGTCCGACTCGGGCAGACTGATTCCCAGGGCCAGCAGTTGGCCGGCGAGTCGCGGGTCCCGGCTCTGGCGCCAGCGCTGGTAGAGGTTCAGGACATCGGCGGCGTCGAACAGCTTCTGCCGGGCACATACCTGTGCAACGAGTTCCAACATACGCGCAAACATCGCCGCGAGTTCGGAAAAGATATGGCGGTTTTGCCGCGAATTTTCAGAGAGGTAGTCATAGGCACCGCCACCCATGCCGATAAAGTAATCCTTGAGGATGCCGCGGCGGGCGAAACTCTCCGGAAACAGCGCCCCGAGAAACAGCGCCAGGTCACCCAGCTGCCGCAGGATCAGGCAGCGCTCCCTGGGATCACCGGCCTCCCAGGCGTCCTTGTAGAGCATGGCCAGGGGACGGATACTCACCTCGCCCCGGTCGTAGCTGAAGAGCTGGTCACTGTCGCCGAAACGGGCGAGCATAGTGGCCATATACCAGAGCGTGTCCTTGTGCGGTGGGGGCGTCAGCTGCTGTCCGCACTCCTCCAGTCGCTCGCGAAAGTAGTCGGCCAGGGTCATTGCAAATTTTTGTTGCTGCACCAGGGACATCTGGGACCTCCTCGGGCTCTTCGGGCTCTTCGGGCTCTTCGGGCTCTTCGGGCTCACTAGAAGCCTTTCAAAAACTATAAACCAGGCTTAGAAAATTTCCATTTCCATTGGGTCACTTTTAATAAAAAAAAATTATAAAAATTACCCATTGGCCTCTCTTGAAAAGCATCGGGTCGATCCTATTTTGCCGTTCAGGAGGCCGGGAGGAATATATACCGCATTCCCCAGCTTTCCTGCATCCATTTTATGATTTCTGCTTTTACCTGCAATTGTTGCGTTTACTTATAGGAGGAAATCCAATGAGTATCAGACCGCTCTACGACCGGGTGGTTGTCAAACGTCTTCCCGCAGAAACCGTCACCAAAGGCGGCATTGTTATTCCGGACAAGGCCGCCGAGAAATCCACCCAGGGTGAGGTTTACGCGGTGGGTGAAGGTGCTCTACTGGACAATGGAGAACTGCGGCCGCTGGCGGTAAAAGCCGGCGATCGCATTTTGTTTGGCCAGTACTCCGGCCCGGAAGTCAAGATCGACGGCGAGACCTACCTGATCATCAAGGAATCCGACATTTTGGCGGTACTCGATCAAACCAGCGTACAGGAGCAAGCAGCATGAGTGCGAAGACCGTAAAATTTTCCGACGATGCCCGCGAACGCATGTTGTCCGGCGTAAACATTCTGGCTAACGCGGTAAAGGCCACACTCGGCCCCAAGGGCCGCAACGTCGTGCTCGATAAAAGCTTCGGCGCACCGCGGGTCACCAAAGACGGCGTATCCGTCGCCAAGGAAATCGAGCTGAAAGACAAGTTCGAAAACATGGGCGCGCAAATGGTGAAGGAGGTCGCATCCAAGACCGCCGACGTGGCCGGCGACGGCACCACCACCGCGACGGTGCTGGCCCAGGCCCTGGTTCGCGAAGGCCACAAGGCCATCGCCGCGGGCATGAATCCGATGGACCTCAAGCGCGGTATCGACGCCGCCGTCAGGGCCGCCACCGAACAGCTGACCGAGCTGTCCAAGCCCTGCGACGACAGTAAGTCCATCGGCCAGGTGGCGACGGTATCCGCCAACTGGAACCCCGACATAGGGGAGATTCTCGCCGAGGCCATGGAGAAAGTGGGTCGCGACGGGGTCATCACCGTCGAAGAAGGCAAGTCGCTGCAAAACGAACTGGAAGTCGTCGAGGGTATGCAGTTCGATCGCGGCTACCTGTCGCCCTACTTCATCACCAACCAGGACAAGATGCAGGTCGAGCTGGAAAACCCCTATATCCTGCTGTTCGACAAAAAGATCAGCAATATCCGCGACCTCCTCTCGCTGCTCGAGGCGGTGGCCAAGGCCGGGCGCCCGCTGCTGCTCATCGCCGAGGATATCGAGGGCGAGGCGCTGGCAACGCTGGTCGTCAACAACCTGCGCGGCATACTCAAAGCCGCCGCGGTGAAGGCTCCGGGCTTCGGCGACCGCCGCAAAGCCATGCTGCAGGATATCGCCACCCTCACCGGCGGTACCCTGATATCCGAAGAAGTCGGCCTGTCCCTGGAGAAAGTCGAGCTGGAGCAGTTGGGCAGTGCCAAGCGCGTGGTGATCAGCAAGGAGAACACCACTATCGTCGACGGCGCCGGCAAGAGGGCCGACATAGACGCGCGCGCGGCCCAGATCCGTGCCGAGATCGAGGAGTCGACTTCGGACTACGACCGCGAAAAGCTGCAGGAGCGCGTGGCCAAGCTCGCCGGCGGTGTCGCCGTGATCAAGGTGGGCGCGGCAACCGAGACTGAAATGAAGGAGAAAAAGGACCTGGTGGACGACGCCCTGCACGCGACCCGCGCCGCCGTGGAAGAGGGCATAGTTCCCGGCGGCGGCATCAGCCTGGTGCGCGCCGCGGACCAACTGCGCAAATCCGGCCTGAAGGGCGCCAATGACGACCAGCAGCTGGGTATCAACATCGCCCTGCGCGCGATGGAGGAACCCTTCCGCCAGATAGTCGCCAACGCCGGCGTCGAGGGCAGCGTGATACTGGAAAAGGTCCGCACCGGAGAGAGCAACGCCTACGGCTATAACGCCCAGACCGGTGAATACGGCGACATGCTCGAGCTGGGCATTATCGACCCCACCAAGGTCACCCGCTCCGCGCTGCAGAACGCCGCGTCAATTGCGGGCCTGATGCTCACGACGGAAGTGATGGTGGCCGACAGGCCCAGCGAAGAAAAGGGCCGGGACACCCACCCTCACGCGCACGACTTCGAGTAACCGCCTGCGGCAGGGGCCGGAAGGCCCCTGCCCTTTTTACCCCCCCCTGCGACACCCGCGATCTGCCCGGCCCAACGCCGCTCGGCTTCGCCGGGTGCCGGCCGCCGCCGCCGTGCCGAAAAGCATTGATCTACAAGGAAAAATCGAGTAATTTGCCAACCCGCTCGCGCGTCTCGCCGTGGGCGCCGTGGGGGCCCTTAGCTCAGTTGGTTAGAGCATCCGACTCATAATCGGCAGGTCGCTGGTTCAAGTCCAGCAGGGCCCACCAGTCACAGCAACACCTCCCCCGTTAGCACCCACTCACAAAAGAAAGCAAAACCTGATTGCGGGTGTCGTTATGGGTGCTGTTAGGGTACCGCTGCTCAACCCTTCGCCGAACTCCCAACTGCGGGCGCCGCGGGCCAGGTGCTGCTGATCCCGGCACGGAACCGGCCGCCGCTCACCCGCCGGCAGGCACCACCGGGGCGGTGGCCGCGCGCCAGGGGCCATCGGCAGTCCCTGAGCGGCCCATCATGTAGCACGAATTTTCCCCTTATAACAAAGTGAAAATGTCCCAAATTAACCGGCATGATTTTTGACTCTATAAAATCAAGTAATTCTAAGTAATAACAAGTTAGTATTTGCTTATTTTTAAAAACGATCGAAATTCAAACTAGATTATTTAGCTATATTTGTACGGACGTACAGGATACTGAAAACCTGCAGGGGCGCTGCTCAGCGGGTGCGTGACGGGCACCAGGTCGGGCGACAGGGTTGACGGCGCCGGAGGGATCGGCGGATACTGGCGCTGCCGCGGCACATCCGCGGCCGGGATTCGCAGCCTGAAAACACGAGACGCCAGAACCGCGTCCAGCGGTTTTTTTTATGGTGGGCGTACGGGCACCCTCTGGGTGGCCGTCACCTTGTGTACGGTACTGCGAACCCGTACGCCCGCCTCCACTGCCAGCGGTACCGGCTGGGGGCTCCACAAAAATAAGGAGCTCACTATGACCACTCAACTCACCACATCCGACGAAAAAGAAATACTCAGGATGCTTAGGGCGACCGAAGCGTTCGGGGCGCTTACCGTTGATGTGGAACAGGCGAAGGAATTGGCTCAGGAAATCGCAGACTGCGCGCTGGATACCCTCAACAAACTCAGCGCGCTATTCGTGGCGATAGGTGACCGCAGCGAGGACGCCACAAAGGGACTTGCCGAAATCGGCCGGTATCTCGCCGACGATATGGAAAACCACATCGACTGTCTGCAAGAAAATCTGCAGGAGGGGGCGAAGCAATGAAAGCCAAAGTCCAACGTCTTAACTCAACCGCCAAGGTAAACCGCAAAGCTAAATGGCGCGTTCCTGATGATGCCCCGCGCACAGTTGACGAGCTCAACTTTACCTCACGCGATCCAGAAGGTCGTATCCGGTGGTGGGATATAACGCGGCCAAAGACCGATTATTGGCATGCCCTGGAGTATCTCGGGCGCGGGTATGCGTTTGAGCTGCTGGACCTGATTAACAATCCCAACAAGAAAGGAGAGGTTGACCACGTTTTTAGATGTGTGGCGCAAGAAATCGTGCGCGAGAGAAGCTCAGATGACGGGGTGGCCAGCGGGTTCTTTGCTGTCTTTTCTGAATATATGGTTACCGGAACGGCCAGTCGGTAAGCACATGCAAAAACAAGAAAGCCCGGCACCGCCGGGCTTTTTTATTCCTGCTGATTCGCTAGGTGCTCGCCTTCAACGTCGAACATCATGGGCGTCCCGGGGCAGCGCGAAACCTCAAAAGCATATTGTGGGATAGCACCGCCGGTTGCGGTCAGTTGGTCACCCTCGGCGACGATATAGCAAGTACCGCGATAGGCGTGCACATTCTCAATCCCGAACGCGGACTGCATCGCAGCCGAGGGCATTTGGTCGAAGCCGCCCAAAAAAATCTCGAACTTTGCATCGAACAGACTATTGTTCCCAGTAATAGCTTCAACGTACTCAAGTTGGTCAGGCAGATCGGCATCTTTGTAAAAAGTCGTCACATAGCTTTCTGGATCGCGCACGTAAAATAATTCATTATTTCGCCAAATCCTGTCGACCGAGGTCACCGGGCCCTCGCATATGCGTATGGCGTAGGTTCGAAAAATTTCCTTTCGCGGCGTTCTGATGGTAGTTGAGAAGGGGAAAGAGGCGATCCTGGTCTTGTCCGCGCCCCGAACAATCAAAGGCGGGGTCGTGGCAATTAGATTTCCAACGACCGGGCGAACGGTGCCGAAAATAATTGGTCTTGGGGCGCCGACTTTTCCCGACTGGAAGTTAGGACTATTCGGGGATTGTATGCCGCGCGGCTTAAAAATGTTTCCCATTAAAAAACAATTCCTCCCATTTTTTAATCCTCGAAGAACTCGTCTGCGTCGTCACCTAGCTTCTCCGGTCGATTGCGCTCATCGGTCAGGCCGAGGTCGGCCATGTAGGCGCGCAATTGTGAGTGCTTCGCGGCCTGGAATGCAGCCGGTGCCATCAGGAATTCGCGGTACAACTCACAGAACGCGATAGCGGCCGGCTCCCTGGATGCGTCCAGCCAAACGGCGGGCTCAATCCAGCGCTTCCAGGCTTTCGCGGCCTCGCCCTTCAGGCTTGGGGGCTTTCTCAGCTCCCCGAAAGCGGCACGGGCGCGGTCAGAGCGCGCCTTCAGTTCCGTGGCGGGTCCGTGGCGGGTGGGTCGATGGGTTCCATCTACCAGTCTAAGGGCGGCTGGTTTGGGTTTTTTTCCTCGAGTCATGGCCATGTTTCCATGTTTGAAATTTTAATGTGGCTTTGCGAAAAATTTAGTTGGGGCGCGGTGTCCGCTGGATGCGATATTTCATGGCTACCCACCCCCCCCTGTCGCGCATTCAGTGCGCTGGTAGGCCGGATCTAATCGCGATGAGATCGCCGCTTAGGCGCTCTCACAGCCTTGCGAGTGTCACGGTCCACGGCCGGTCTTCCCTTCGCGTCCCTCTTTCCGCCGCGTCCTTCCCACTGCTGGGCCCTGAACTTGAATCGCCTGGCCATCAATGCAGAACCTCGCGCGCCCGTAGTTCCGGTATCCGGTACCGATTCAGGTGAGAAACCACAGCTTCCACCAGCATATGGAACTCCCTCTCGGTCAGCTCGCGGCCCAGAGTGTCCGCCGCCGCGCCATACGACCTTCGGGTCATTTCGCGAGCTTCCTGCCACAGGCCGGCAACGGCATCGTCACCCAGCCCCGCGGCCCGCAGTGTGACGGGCGCCAGCTCTTCCACCTCCCTGTCTGAGAGCTCGCGCCAAGCTGGAGTTTCGTCAATCATCGCTCACTCGCCTTTGGGTTAAACATTTTTGAAAACTGATCCGCGCGCCTCGGCCTGACTCCGACCTCGGAATCTGCGCTGCAATGCCACAAGCAATCCTCGTGCGTCACCACATCACCGGCCTGGTAGCTTTGCGACGGCTGCCAAAGCCCCCGGTATCGCATCTGTTCGCCGCCCTTCGCGACCCGCTCCTCCAAGGCCTGCAGCCGCTTTTCTGTATCAATCGCCGCCTCCGTAAGCTGGATAATCGCTTTGCGTATCGTTGACAGTCTTTTTCCTACGGCCTTGCCCAGGGCCGATGCCATTATGGTCTGATCCATTGCGCACCTCACGCCGGCAAGTCAGCTGTAACTGCTGGTGCGGACGGCACGATTGCGAAGCGACGCTCGACGACCACCCCCACCGAATTAGTTTGCCAAAGTGAAACCTGCTCCGAAGGCGACTGCGGCGTGTCGGACATGTCAACAGTGGCGTGGCGGGCGGACTCGATGGCCAGGCCGTAGTCTTTGAACGCGCACTTTGAAGCCGGCACCAAGGCCAGGTCCGAGTCGGACGAATCCGGTTCCCACGGCAGAACAAATATTCCTGGCGCAAACTCTCCCCCGCGCGGGGTCATGTTGGTCGCGAACGCGTCTGCGGCCAGTCCCTGCACCGTGCCGGCGGGCGCGAACAGGATATAACCGGCGCTCGGTTCCGCCGCTTCCAGCATATTCTGCAGGGTTCCCCGCATGTCGGCGCCAGCAGGCGCGGCAGTGGTTCCGAAATTAATAAACGCACGGGGAATTTCGTTATTCCCGCCCCCGATAACCGCATTCTCCAGCTCGCGCTCGAACAACGTCTGCGCTGCGCCGTCGTTTGAGTCGATCAACTCTTCTGACAAGACAACCAGCGAAACCACCTTCAGCGGATCGACGCCCAGGTCGTTCAGGGTCAAATCCCGAACAGCTTTCGGCAGGTCTTCGCCCACCGGCCCAGCAACGGCACCGGTTGCGACGAGTGCGCGGTTCAGCGTCAACGGAATAGTGCGGGCAAACATGGCCAAGATGCTCAAACCGTCCCGGTGCGCGATCTCTCCCAGGTACGCCTGCGCCAGCTCCCGGCCGCCCTCAGAGCCCCATGCATCACTCAGGGTTTGAGCAACAGCGCGCTCGGTGATATTTCTCAGCCCGTCGGAATGATGGAACCCGTGGCCGGTGCGTTCCCGAATCGCGGAGCGCAGCGCTTTGGCATCGCCGCCGGTTTTGGTAATCAGCCGGGCCGCGAGAACAAAATCTTTTTTGCGATTTCTCTGAACGTGGCGTTCGCGAATTTCAGACTCCAGCGTGAGCTGGTCCACTTTTTCCACTCTGTTCATGTATTCCTTCTCCAAAAAAAATAAATCGATAGCTGGTTGTCATTGAACCGCGGAGAGCCAGAAAGATAAAACCGCGCGGTGACAAGTAATGACAGCCAGTGAATCAAGATTCCCTTTTTTGCTCCAGCCACTCGGCGAGTTCCAGCAGGCGGACCGTTTTTTGGTGCCCACCGCCACCTATCCGATACGTAGGAGCAAATTTCCCCTCTGATACCAGATTGCGCACTGTGCCGTAGGAGAGCCCCATCAGGTCGGCAGCAGTGCGGAGCCCCACTCGACTATCCGGCGAGATCCACCAGCCGCGTTCCCGCGCGGCCTCGGCCCACAACCGTGCTGTCGCCAGGGCGCGATCACTCAGCGTCTCATTCATGGCCACCCTCCCGAAGATCACCGACGCGATGCCGGCCGAATTTCACCCCCAAGGATCGACGCATCGCAGTCGCTGTCAGCCTGGAAGGATCGATGCACGTAACGCGGCGTCCGTCTATGCGGCAGCGCCACACCCGCGCGGCGGGTTCCGGGGAAATCTTCCAGCTTCCCCAATAAGCCTCCAGGATGGCTTGGCCAGGCGAAATCTGATTCATCGGCCACCCCCACAGTGCGCGCACCCCTCACCGGCGCAGCGCTGGCAGATGGGTTTTTCTGTTGGCGTTTTTTTGTCAGTTTTGCCCTCTGTGTCCAGTTTTGCCCTCTCCAGGGAGTGGGCAGAACTGACATTCAGGGGCAAAACTGTCGCGCCGGGGCCTGTGGGTCCAGATGGCTTAGGGCCGTCGGGCAGGGACCAATAGCTAACCAAGTCGGCGCCGAAACCAGACCGACTGGAAACCACCCCCAGTTTCTCGCGGGCGCGCCTGATCTGCTTGTCGGTGAACCCGCTGCGCTTCATTACCGCTTCTGCCTGTTTACTTGGCATGGGCCCTTCGCGCAGAACATCCCGCAGCGTTTCGACAGGCTCGTCCACCTCTTCCATATCGCATCGGCGTTCAATGTCTGCGAGGATGTCCCGCGAACTCCCCTCCAGGGCTTCGCCCCACACCACCCTGGTGGTTTCAATCCCGTTCCCCAGAGTGGCGGACTCGACGGTGTACTGCACTCCGCCCGTATCCAACGCGATGTTGGACTTGGCGCGGGCCAGCACCCGCGTCTCACCGTCCTCCTCCTTCGCGGTTACCAGTACGGTGCGGGCCAGTGCGCCGAAGGCCTGGCTTCCAATCACGCGATCGGCCGGTGAAGATCCGGCGCTGCCTTTGGCAAAATGGCTGATCCCGACTACCGCGCAATCCGCTGCTGCGGCCATATCCACGACAACCTGCAGACCGCGGCGCACGTCATTCGCCCTGTGCGCATCACCTTTAATGGCGCTCATAAGCGGGTCGATCATGACCAAGTGAACGCCTCCAATTTCCCGGATCGCCTCGTACATGGAGCCAATGTGTACGGCGGGGTCGAAAGGCTCGCGCTCGCCCCTGTCATCAACGCGGCCAAGGATGATGTGCACGCGGTCCAAGTCGGCTCCGGCGGCGATTAGGCGGGGCACCAGGGTATCCCTTGCATCATCTTCTCCACTCCAGATGACGACGTGCCCGGGTGAGGAATAGCGGGACCCATCCGGCCAGAACCCTCCGGTGGTTATGATCGCGATCAGGCCCAGGAGTAAGGTGGTTTTCCCATCCCCGCCAGCACCAGCGAGGACCGTGATTTTTCCGCGGGCGATATAGCCGGGCCATATCCAGCTGATCGGCTCGGGTATGATTGCCGACGCCCTGAGCGCCTCAACTTTCCAACCTATCTCCGCTTCACAGTGTTGCCCTTTTTCGTTAGTTTTGCCCTCTCCCGGAGTGGGCAAAACTGGAGCAGCATGGGCAAAACTGGCGTTGTGTCTTTCCGCCAAGCGCTGTGTGTCCTTGGCGATACGCGCAGCGATTGCTTCTTCCTCCATCGGTGTGAGGTCTTTCATCGGCTCACCTCCAGGCGGTGAACCCGAGCAGCTTCATCGAAGAAATGTGGCCGGTACCGGCGGAGTCGGTTGAAAGCCGTAGCGGCGCAATCAAGGTCCCGGTCGGAAACAGGGCGATCGAGAAATAGGTCATATAGGCAGATGTGACCCAACCATCGGTCCAAGGCCAACTGCTCGCGCAGCTCAGCAGTCAGGCGTGGGCGGCTGGGGATAGACCGCAATGCAGGGTCGTACGGGAAAAGATCGCGGAGCTCCAGCCCCAGGGCGCGGCAGATTTCCGCCGCGGGGGCATCGCACCCCCAACACTTGAAGAGTACTTTGCCATCGTCGGCTTCAGTCACCTGCAGGCTGTGCCCGTCGTGTACCGGGCACTGCGCACGCCAGCGGCTTTTTCCTGCGGGTTTCACTCTGTCCAGGCGCGCCAGCACCTTGTCCAGGGGGGCGGCCATGCTGTTATACTGTGCGGGCTGAAAGTAATTTGATAACCCGCCTGCGGCCCCCACCGCTCGCGGGTTTTTTGTCGGGTGCATCATTCACACCCCCTCGCGGACTATCCGCATCAGGTCAGAGTGCCGCCAGTATTTGCTGGGGCCCACACGGACAGGCACGAGCTTTCCGGCGCGCTCCCAACGCCAGTATGTGGCTGGGCTGGCCGGCACGATTTCTTGGGCCTGCTTTAACTTGAGAAGCCGGTCGGCTTCGGTGGAATGGTTTTGTGTAGCTTGCATGGCGACGTCTCGTGTTGAAATGACGTCACCCAATGTATTGCGAATCGGCTAGAAGTCTACAACCCCCTTTTCCCATCAACCGGCCGGTTGATATGTTTAACCGTTCGGTTGATGGGTTTAATCTTTACACTTCTTTACACTATTTTTTGCCCGGTCGGCTCATATATTCAGGGATTGAAAGCCCCATATCCGACTTCAATTCCCTTGCCCACCGGCGCTTCGATTGTTGTGACTGAGGCAAAATCGGTTCGTGTTCGGTACCTTTCAGTTCATTAAAACACTCGTCAAGAAGTCTTCCGATTCTATAATTCTGGTCCACATCATCCCGGATTTTCCTTTGAATAATGGGTATCAATGCTTTCTTGGCTTCACCCTTCGCGTGGTTGCTGGTTCGTACATTATTGGTACGCTCTTCCTGAGTATTGGCACAGACCACCTCATTAATCAGACATACCATGCCCATAGTTATATTGCCCAACATGAACTCCACCGACTCGCGAGTGTCCTCGTCTCTACCGGCTAATGCTCTTGCCTCGTCCATCCCGTATCGAAATAGATCCCGTGCGGCATCTCGAAATACAACTCTATGCCCGCACTCTTCCGCCAATATGTTGGTTATCCTAGCGAGCAGGTCATCGCTATCGTCTAGGTTTAGGTGCTCCCTGTCTCCGGCGGGGCCGAAGATGAACTCATCTAACAGGAAGCCTATCCGCTTATGTGTAGGCGTATCGAATTCGTCGATCATGCGGTCACCTCCATCTCGATCACATTGTCACGAACACCGCTAAGCCGCCGCTCCCACTTATCCAGGGCGCCCCGCTTTTCTCGCAGGTAGCTGTACCGGTCGTAATGCTTGGCAGACACATCCTGCAGGGCGTGATTTTGCAGGATGTCTCGGATTAGTTTCGACACCCCCAACTCGCCTAAGAGCGTCTTGCAGGTCCGCCGAATATCTCGAGGTATGAATCCGGCGAACTCAGGGTGCGCAGCTCGGAACCGGGCAATGGCTTGCGCCAGGCTGTCAGTACGGATATGGCGCGTCTTGTCGTGGCCGTGGGGGAAGATGAAGCGATTGTCTGCGGCACGGCTGTGCATATCCCTGAGCATCACCATGGCGCTCTTGGTGAGCGGAACAAGGTGCTCGCGCTTGTTCTTCGAGATGTCCGCGGTAATCAGCAGCGTCTTCTCTTCCCAGTTGACCGACTCCCACCTGCTGGCCGCCAGCTCATAAGGGCGCTGCCCACCAGTGTAGAAACACAGCTTCAGCAGTGCAGCCACGGTTTCGCCAACCTTAGGAGTGTGGACGAATTCAGCCAGTAGGATGCGCACCTGATCCAGGGTGAGGTGGTTATCTCCCACGCGCTCGGCGGACGTTTGCTTGGGAATACCCACAACGGGGTTGTGCTCCACCGCAAAGGTAACTCCCCCGGCCTCGCTGGCGGGGTCGTTGTCGTGTTTGAGGGCGTAGTTGAACGCGGCCATCAGGTAGCTGCGCACTCGGTTTGACTGGGTCGCCGCGCCGCGCTGGATCATCCGGGCCAGTACCTGTTTAACATCATCGCGGGTCACGTCCTTGGCTTTGGTGCTCTTGTCGATCACCGGGTACACCTCCTTCTCCAGGGAGTAGAGCACAGCTTGATGGGTGCGCTTGTCGTTCTTCTTCATGTGCGCTGTGTAGGCCCTGAAGAGCTGTTCCAAGTCGCCGCGACTGGCCTCCCTGCGCGCCGTCTCCGCTTTTTCGCGATGCTCTCGCTCGAGTTCCTCCTTGGGGTCAATACCGGCTTTCACCTGTGCCGCCAGCGGTCTGATAGCCTCCCGCGCGTCCGCCAGTCTCATGCTCGGGTGCCGGCCGATCTGTATGTACTTGCGTCTACCCTCCCATGCGTATTTGTACTCAAACGACTTAGCCCCGGAAGGGTGAACCCTCACCACCAAGCGGCCGACACCTCGCTCGCGGGTGTCATCGGTGAGCTCGTACTTGCTGGCCCTGGGCTTCGCCGCCAGGACCTGCCGATCAGTTAGCGCCATTTCCCTGCCCCTCCCATGGGTGCTGTTATGGGTGCTGTTAGTGTGCAACTTAGTGCGGTTGTTTGCAATGAGGTGAAATAAACGGGAGTGGTAAAAACGCTTGAATTTCAACTATTTAGGCTTGTATTTCATTGCATTGCATTTCAGCCTGTAGCACACGATTCACGACTCATAATCGGCAGGTCCTGGGTTCAAGTCCCGGAGGGCCCACCACCACCCAAATCCAAAGCAAAAAGTGTGTGTGTATTGAGACCTAAGTTTGTCCGCTTTGGCCAAACATTGGTCGCATAGGGTATCCCAAATGCCCCCCCTTCCCGCAGGGCCAGGTATTTGCCTTCCCTCCTGTTATTGGGACCGAAGCCCGTCCACATTGGCCGCATAGCAAACGCAGACGGGTACCTTCCACCTGACTGGTGGGGCTTCCTCGCCAACCCATAGAAAGGGGAAAAGAATTTTCAGGATTGCGCAAACGCCATCAGTGGGCCGTAATCCCCCGCATCCGCGGCCTGCAGCCCGGCAATGTAATCAATCCGGCTTTTACCCGGCCACATTAAATTGGCGCTCCCCCAGGTGAAAATGGGCAAGCCCAGCGCTTTCGCCAGAATGTCAGCCATGATCCGGGAATGGCGACCATTGCCATTGGGGTAGGGGTGAATCCATACCATACGGTGGTGGAATCGAACGCAAAGCTCCTCTCGCGGGTAAGTGTCACACTCTACCCACACCTTGGCATCGTCACACAGGTTGCGCAGGCTCATAGGAACCTGCAGCGGGGGTGTATTGCCAATGTTCACTTCGTACCGACGAAACAGGCCAGCCCATTGCCAGGTCTTATCAAACATCCGCTTGTGTAGCGACTGACAGAAATCCAGGGTCAATACCTTGTCCGGCGCCCGATTGCCGCGAAACGCCCACGACAACGCCTGCTGGATATTCCGGGATTCAAACTGGTCGAGCTGGCCGCGAGTTGAGATACCCGATGGGATCAGACCTTTCGAGTCGTCAGGCGTGAGCGGTGTGGCTCCAACCGGGAGGTCATCGTTAATCATCCCAGAAATCCCTCGGCCAAGTCCTAAGGTACTCCTCGGCGAGCTTTCGGGTGGCATCTTCCCGGAAGCTGGCCTCGGTCCCTTGATCTTCCAATTCCATGTGGCGTTCAGCATACCGATTCAAAGCTCGCGCCTTCTTCATAGCCTGGTCTTCACGCATAGCCTGCAGAGACTCCGACTCTGGCACCAGCGCGTATACGACCCGGCAGCCCAGTCCCTGAGCCACCTTTTCCAGGGTGTTAAGAGTCAGGACTCCGTTAATCTCCCCCTTCTCGATACCACTCACCCGCGCCTGAGACAGGCCGATCCGCTCTCCCAGGGAGCGCGTGCTCATCCCAAGGGCGCAGCGGATGGCCTTCAACCAACCCGTCGCCGGACGTGCGATCTTTGCTCTTTTGACTGCAGCAACGGTTTCGTCCATGTGTTGCAGATTCAGCTCTTTATCCCAGGACATAACATATACCAACTAGATAAAAACCCAAACCATAGCATATATAGAATAGATTTGAAGAAAAAATAGTGTATATATGTTATATTTTATTCCACTGCAAAGTCCCCATCTTCCACGCAAACCAAACCCGCCAAAAGATATTTCCCCACCCCAAAAGAACAAATATATCTTTATTTTTCAGCAAGTTATCTGGATTGGTCATTTTATGTTCAGACTGCTTTTCCCACCTCCACGTACGCGCACAGCAGCGCCCACAGGGGCAGTGCTTCTGGTAGAGAACAGTGCTCGCCCGCGCCATCCGGGCAGCGCAACAACGCCAGCGGCCGGTTGCGCAGCTCCTGCAGCGGTTGGGGGCAAAGGCGAGCGGGTAGTAGAGAAGCTGCCGCTTGCCGATGCCCGCGGCCGGGAAGAGGGTTTTCTCGGGACTGGCGACCTGTATAGCTGCAGCCATGATTGTCAATATGAGTACCAAAACCTCTCACGAGGTAGAGTGACGACCGCCGTCCTTAGTTATGAACAGGCCGCCGAGGTTCTGCACCAAGACCCTATCACCTTCTTGTCGCCCGCCGCCCAGGTGAAAGCCGTCCAAAAGGGAATTTCCGGGCCCGATGCCAAGAAGGTGGTCGGTGAGGGACAGTGAACCCTGGCGGAGCGAGCGCGGCGTGATAGTGAGTTTATTTGCGAGCAACCGATTTTTGCCTCGTCAAACTGTGGCCTCAAAAACCGGACAACTTATGACCCCAAGAACACTATCCGCTGAAGTTACAACTGACCTTCCTGCATATAACTGAAGCCCGTGAATCTCTCGCCATCCCAGTGATAGGCCAAATGTCGCGTCTGGACGGCCGGGGGGATGAGAGCCGGCGGGCGGAGTATTGCGACACTCTCACCTCCATCGTAGCGGACTGACCGGTAGTGAATTCCGAACTCCGAGCGGTCCCTGCAGTCGCGGCCGAACGCCTGGCCTGCGTTCCACGAATCCGGCGTGTGCAGGTCGGCAATCCCTCTCGCGTCAACCAAGTCTGCAGTCACCGTACAGCGGAAACAACGCATGGTGAGCTGTCGCGGAGGTTCCTCTGTATCCTCCATTCGCCGGCGCTGGCTGTGCATACTCTCGGCTACTGCAGTCTCGAAGCTCAGTCCGGCATAGTAGATCCCAAAACTCCCGTCAGTGAATCGCGATGCCATCCCGATATGGGTGAAGGCCGCCATGATAGGGGAAGTGCCGGGGCCCACAACCCGGTCCTCGGGAGGAACCAAAGCGATTTCACCAACCTCGTCTCGCAACCGGTCATTCGTCATGGATTCCAGGGCATAAGCAGCATCCAGATGCTCCGGGTCCACCAGGGACTCGAAAAGCTGAATCGGGGGATACCAGCTGGGGATAATGCGGTAGGTGGGCGCATCCATGCGCGAATAGTCCCGCTTAGCCAAAATGCGCGCCTCTCCAGCTGTCCAGGTACCGGCGCACGTCCAACAAATCGGAGACATTGCCCGCGAGCATGCGCTGCAGGGCGGACTGACCTCCAAAGGCCCGATTGGGCCGGCGCATATACTCGTCCCAGTCGCGGCGCTCCTCCAGGATCTCCACCCCCTTGCGAATCCCCATCAGGAGACTGAGCCGCTCCAGGGTGTCATGGCTGAGCTGCACGGGAGCACCGCTCTCCACCTTCTTTTTCCAGGCATGGAGCGTGGTCCGGGAGCTGATGCCGAGCAGCTGGCACTGCTCGTCCTGGGACAGTTTCCAGTGCTCCGGGCCGGTGACATTGAAAAAGAACTGCAGGCCGGCAGCGGCCATGGCAGCTGTAGATATCTTCTGAGGGGCAGGTTGCGAAAGAGACATCATCCACCTCGGACGTTCATATCTATACGGATTATAGATATTTGTTCAAATATGAACAACTCAAGCTTAGACTGATCGGTCAGGGATTTGATGCTCGTGAAACTGGCTGTACAGGTGAGTCCGGCAGGAATCGCATGTAGCGTGGAGAAACTTGCGCCCCTTCCATTTGCTTTGGCACTTCAGACAACGGAAAACGCCAGATGGACCACTTTCACGAATCTGCACTGGCTGCGGTGGCTTGGGAGGGGCAGGATTGAACCCTGGAACTCGACGCCGGGACTGGGATGTGAAACAAGGTTGATCTTTTGCGGGGTCATACTCTTTCAAGAGGGCATTGCGCAGTTTCGCACGCACTGCCTCGGTACGGGGATGGTACAGCCAGTAAATACTCTCGGGCCAATCCGGTGAGTCGCTGAAAAGGGATTGAAGGACCGGAAGTATACGCTTCTGGCGTTCGGGACCTCGACGATACCGGGCCTCCAATTGGGTTATATCGACAGCAAGGACCCCGGTGAACTCATCTTCCGGGAGATCCGGCGGTAAGCGGCCAGGGTAGTCAATGTATATAGCCAGTGTGTGGTTACCGAGTCTGGCCTGCAGATCGAAGGGGCCATCGGTTCGATACTCGGAAATCTCCAGTTTCTGAGCCCGGTTAACCCGGCCTTTCTTCAGTATCGGGCGGTATTTGCCGATGCGTTCGGCCACCACCAGCTCGGGTAGAGAGAGGCTGCTTAGCTCGCCGGCGAGGGCCCGCTCAATCAAGTACAACCTGCAACAACTGAAGAACGAGAGTTCGCAGGCCTGATACGGTTTGTCATCAGCCTTGGGGTCGTGTGCGAAATGCCAGACGGTCTTTTGTCCGTGACGCGCAATCACACCTTGCCCGCATGACGGACAACGGCAGTTACAGTCCCGACCACGGGGAACGTCGAAGACCTCCACCATGTGGTTATCGCGGTGGATGGCGAAGGGAATCAGGACCTCTGACATGCTTCAGCTCCATGCGAGAAGACCTGACAAGGTTGCCAGAATCACTGCGAAGGTGCCAAGTCTCCCGGATGATGTCGGCCGCCTCGAAGGCGGCGAAGCGTGACTCGTTTACCAGTCGTCTATCCTATGCGGTAACCCGCAAAAGTGAACCGTCCATCAACGGATCACGGCAAAGGAAAGCGCCATGCACGCCGAGAAGCCCTCACCAGAGACGTCCAAAGCCACAACAGAGGAAGCCCATATCAAGCCGCTGGTGTTCTACGGCTCGGTGATCGGCATAGTGCTCTTCTCCCTCTGGGTCATGTTCTTTACCGAGCAGGCCAACGAGGTGATCGGCCTGGTGCTGTCGTGGATTTCCAGCAGCTTCGGCTGGTTCTATTTTCTCGCGGTAGTGGCCTACCTGGTGTTCGTGATCGTAGTGGCGGTGTCCAAGTTCGGCGATATCAAGCTGGGGCCGGACCACGCGGAGCCGGAGTTCAATGTGGTCACCTGGGCGGCGATGCTGTTCGCCGCCGGTATCGGCATCGATCTTATCTTCTACTGCATCGTGGAACCGGTGACCCAATTCCTGGCGCCCCCGGATATGGAGGGGGGTACCGTGGAAGCGGCGCGCCACGCGATGGAACTGACCCTCCTGCACTGGGGGCTGTCCGGCTGGGGGGTCTACACCCTGGTGGGTATGGCACTGGCCTTCTTCAGCTACCGCCACGGGCTGCCGCTCACCATCCGCTCCGCGCTCTATCCGCTGTTCGGCAAGCGTATCTACGGACCGGTGGGCAACACGGTGGATATCGCCGCGGTGCTGGGCACGGTATTCGGGGTGGCCACCAGCCTGGGCATCGGCATTATCCAGCTCAATTTCGGCCTCAATTATATGTTCGGGATTCCGGAGGGCACCGCCACCCAGGCGGCGCTGGCGGTGATGATTGTGCTGTTTTCCGCCATTTCCGCCGCCACCGGGGTGGAGCGGGGTATCCGCCGCCTGTCGGAGTTCAATATGCTGCTGGCGGTGCTGCTGATGCTGTTCGTGTTGGTCAGCGGCAAGACCCGCTTCCTGCTCGACGCCTTTGTCACCAACCTGGGGGACTACCTGCAGCATTTCATGGAGCTCTCCTTCAACACCTACGCCTTCGACCCGCCCACCGACTGGCTGAACGCCTGGACGGTGTTCTTCTGGGCCTGGTGGATCGCCTGGGGGCCCTTTGTGGGGCTCTTCCTCGCGCGGATATCCCGCGGGCGCACCATCCGCGCCTTCGTCGCCGGCACCCTGATACTGCCATTCACCTTTATGGCCGCGTGGATGGCGATCATGGGCAACTCGGCGATCGACATGGTGATGGGCGGCGCCACCGGATTTGGCGAACAGGCGATGGCTCGCCCGGGCTCGGCGATCTATCTTTTCCTGGAACAGTTGCCCTGGGTGCTGATTACCACCATTTCAGTCACCATCCTGTCCATCGTGTTTTTCGTCACCTCCGGGGATTCCGGTTCGCTGGTACTGTCCAACCTCACCAGCCGCCTAAAGGACCCGAACCACGATGCACCGCCGTGGATGCGCATCACCTGGGCGGCGATCATCGGCATAGTGACAGTGGCGCTGCTGATGGCCGACGGACTGGTAGCGCTGCAGAGCGCGGTGGTGATCATGGGCCTGCCATTCGCCATCGTGCTGATCCTGATCATGCTCAGCCTGTACAGGGCGCTGAGTCTGGAGGGGCTGAAATCCGCCAGCATGCAGGAGGCTCTCTCCGGCCACCTGTCGGGCCGCACCGTCTCCCGGGAAGGCCCCAGCAACTGGGCCCAACGGCTGTCGCGGGCGATAAGCTTCCCCTCCCTGAAGCAGGTGGAGCAGTATATCCAGCGCGAAGTGCAGCCGGCTTTCGAAGCGGTGAAGGAGGAGCTCACCGAAAAGGGCTATCCCGTCCGGATCAGCGGCGGAACCGGTGAGGATCTGCACCTGAAGCTGGACGTGGACCTGGGAGAGGAAGTGGATTTCACCTACCAGGTGTGGCCGCGCCAATGCTCCATGCCCGCCTTTACCCTGCTCGCGGAAAAACCGCGCTCCAGCTACTACCGCCTGGAGCCACACCTGCGCGAGGGCGGCCTCACCTACGACCTGATGGGCTACACCCGCGACCAGGTCATCGGCGATATCATCGACCACTTCGAAGCCCATCTGCAGTACCTGTATACACGCCGCGAGCGGGCCGCCCGCACGCCGGGGGAAGAGGGCCAACCCGGCCCGACATAGGAAACCGGTAATGAACGCAATCCGTTTCGACCACGCATTCGACTACGTTATCGTCGGCGCCGGTTCCGCCGGTGCGGTGCTCGCCAACCGCCTCAGTGAAGACGGCAAAAATACCGTGCTGCTGCTGGAGTTCGGCGGCAAGGACAATTCCATCTATATCCAAATGCCCACAGCATTTTCCATTCCCCTGAATATGCCGCGCTTCGACTGGGGATTTTACAGCGAACCGGAACCCGGCCTGCACGGGCGGCGCATCCACCAGGCCCGCGGCAAGGTGATCGGCGGCTCTTCCTCCATCAACGGCATGGTGTATGTGCGCGGCTGCGCAGGGGATTTCGAGGAGTGGGTGGAACAGGGCGCGACCGGCTGGGGCTATGCGGACGTGCTGCCCTATTTCAAACGCGCCGAGGACTGCGTTTACGGCGCCGACGAATACCGCGGCACCGAGGGACCGCTGACCACCTGCAACGGCAACAATATGAAAAACCCGCTGTACCGCGCCTTTATCGAAGCGGGCAAACAGGCGGGTTATGGTTTCACCGAGGACTACAACGGCTACCGCCAGGAGGGCTTCGGGCGCATGGATATGACCGTGCGCAACGGCGTGCGCTGCTCCACTGCGCTGGCCTATTTAAAGCCGGCGTACCCGCGCAAAAATCTCGAACTGAAAATGCACGCGCTCACCACCCGGGTGATCATGCAGGGGAAAAAAGCCCTGGGCGTGGAATACCGTCAGGGCAGTAAAACCTTTCGGGCAAAGGCGGAAAAAGAAGTCATCCTATCCGCCAGTTCATTCAACTCCCCCAAACTGCTGATGCTGTCCGGCATTGGCCCGGCGGAGCATTTGAAGGAGCACAGCATCGAGGTGATACAGGACCTCCCCGGGGTGGGCCAGAACCTGCAGGATCACCTGGAATGCTGGGTGCAGCAGGAGTGCACGCAGAAAATCACCCTGAACGGCTGGCTGAATCCACTGGCCAAGGCCTGGATCGGCGCCAACTGGCTGTTCTTCAAGCGCGGCCTCGGCACTTCCAATCACTTCGAATCCAACGGCTATATCCGCAGCCGCGCCGGCCTCAGGTACCCGGATATCCAGTATCACTTTCTCGCCGGCGCCATCGCCTACGACGGCTCCAGCGCGGTGAAGGGGCACGGCTTCCAGGTGCACCTGGGGGCGAACAAACCCCTGAGCCGCGGCTGGGTAAAGCTGAAATCCACCAGTCCGGAGGAACCGCCGGAGATGGTGTTCAACTATTTTGCCCACGAAGAGGACAAACGGGCCTTCCGCGCCGGCCTGCATTTCACCCGCGAGATTTTCGCGCAAAAAGCCATGGACCCCTACCGCGGCCGCGAAATATCCCCCGGGCCGGAGGTGCAGAGCGACGACGAGATCGACAACTGGCTGGCGGAGAGCTGCGAGACCGCCTACCACCCCGCCGGCAGCTGCCGCATGGGCACCGACGACATGGCGGTGGTGGACCCGGAGTGCCGGGTGCGCGGGGTGGAAAACCTGCGCGTGGTGGATTCCTCCATCATGCCCACGCTGACCAACGGCAATATCAATGCGCCGACGATTATGATCGCAGAGAAAGCGGCGGATCATATTCTGGGAAAAAAGCTACTGGAGCCTTCTTCCGCGGAGAGCTACGTGGCAGAGAATTGGCAAAATACCCAGAGAGAAAGGGAACCGGATCGGCCGCCGAAGTAAATTAATTTCGAAGATTTTGTAGGAGCGGCCCATGGCCGCGATCGGAATAGCCGGCAAAGCCCGGAATTTTTATTCATGCGGGCCTTCGGCCCGTTGCCGAGCTGGAGCTCGGCGTTCCCAGGGAGCGACCCCAACCCTCCCTGCACCTTCAGGCAAAGCAAATCCCTGTAGGAGCGGCCCATGGCCGCGAGCGGGGTATCCAACAAGGTGCCATCCCACAGATCGATCGCGGCCATGGGCCGCTCCTACATGGGAATGGGGTTGCCCCTGTATTCGGTATTCAATACGGCGCTTCCACATCCCCCTGCGCCACATACACGGTTTTCAGCCGCGTATAGTGCTCAAGGGCCCTGCGGCTGTTTTCCTTGCCGATACCGGACTGCTTGAATCCGCCGAAGGGCATTTCCACCGGGGTCAGGTTGTAGTGGTTGATCCACACGATACCCGCGTCCAGATTGTCCACCACCCGGTGGGCGCGCTGGATATCGCGGGTAAACACCCCGCCGGCGAGGCCGAATGCGGTGTCGTTGGCCCGCGCGAGCACCTCGTCCTCGTTGCGGAAACTGAGCAGCGACAGTACCGGCCCGAAGATCTCCTCGCGCACGATGGTCATATCGTCATCGAGGCCGTCGAAGATGGCGGGCTCGACAAAATTCCCCCCTTCGAAGCCCGGCACCTCGGCCCTGCCCCCACCGATCAGCAGTTTTCCGCCCTCCTGACGGCCCTTGTCGATGTAATTCAGGACACCCTGCATATGCTCAGTACTGATCAGAGGCCCCACGTCGGTAGCCGGGTCCAGGGGGTCGCCCACCTTGAGCTTGGCGGTGCGCACCAGCAGTTTTTCCGCAAAGGCATCCTTGACCGACTCGTGCACAAATACCCGCGTGCTGTTGGTGCAGATCTGCCCCTGGGTGTAAAAGTTACCCAGCATGGCCGCGCCCACGGCATTGTCCAGGTCGGCGTCCTCGAACACGATCAGCGGCGACTTGCCCCCCAGCTCCAGGGTCACCGCCTTCAGGCCCTCGGCGGCGTCGCGCATCACCGCTTTGCCGGTGTCCACCTTTCCGGTAAGGGAGATCTTGGCAATGTGCGGGTGACGGGTGAGTGCACGGCCGGTTTCGGCGAACCCCTGTACCACATTGAAAATCCCGTCCGGCAGGCCCGCCTCGCGGAACAGCTCCGCCAGGCGCAATGCGGACAGCGGGGTCAGTTCCGCCGGCTTGAAAATCATCGCGTTGCCCGCCGCCAGGGCCGGCGCGGACTTCCAGGCGGCAATCTGCAGCGGGTAGTTCCAGGCGCCGATGCCGGCGCAGATACCCAGGGGTTCCGGGCGGGTATAGAAAAAACCGCCGGGGACCGGCTGGTATTCCCCGGCCAGGGAGGAGGCCTGGCCGGCGAAGAACTCCAGGCAGTCCGCGGCGGAGCCTACGTCCGCCTCCGGGGTCTCCACCACCGGCTTGCCGCCGTCCAGGGATTCCAGGCGCGCCAGTTCGTCACCGTGATCGCGCAGCAACTGCGCGGCCCGCGCCAGTATCCGGCCACGCGCGGCGCCGCCTATGGCGGCCCATTCGGGCTGCGCCCGCGCCGCGGCTTCCACCGCCAGGTCCACATCCTCGGCGCTGGCCTCGGCGACCCGGCAGATCACCTCGCCAGTGGCGGGGTTCAGGGTATCGAAGAAGTTCCCGCCGCGGGCGGGGGTATAGCGGCCGCCGATCCAGAGCAGAAGGTCATCCCGCTGTGACATACCAGTGTGGTGTCTCATACTACTCCTTGTTGGTATCGCAGCCGCCACGCCCGTCAGTGTCGGATTACAGGGCCCTCGCGACTGGCTTCGAAGAGGAACCAGGCGCGTTCTTCGGCCTGGTCGATCAGCTCTTCCAACAGATTGTTGGTGCCCAGATCCCGGTGCTCGTCGCACAATTCGTGAGTCTCCCGCAGGCGTTCGGCCAGCGTCAGGTTGTCTTCGCGCAACTCCGCCAGCATGTCCTGCGGATCGACAAAGTCCGCGTCGTTGTCCGAACTCCGTTGCAGCTTGGCGACCTGGCCAATGGAGCGCAGGGTGGTGCCGCCGAGCTTGCGCACCCGCTCGGCCAGTTCGTCGGTCATCTCCAGAATCTCCCCCGCCTGCTCATCGAACAGCAGGTGATAATCCCGGAAATGGGGACCGCTTACATGCCAGTGAAAGTTCTTTGTCTTCATATAGAGCGCAAAAGTGTCGGCGAGCAGGGCATTCACCGCCCCGGCGATATCCTCCCTTGCACTCTCGCCCAGGGCGGTGGGGGTTTTGAGCTGCGGGGGCTCTTTCCGGTGCACTTCTCTCTTGGCGGCCTTGGTCATGGTCTACCTCTCTCGGAACTACTAGTCAATCGGTGTCAATCGATAAGGTGTCGGGCGAAAAATACGCCACTCTACGAAGACTAGACGCCAGATTCTGTTTGCGCCATTGGTATCAGAATCAACCTGTTACCGTGAGCCAGGACGCGACCCTCTTAGCTTTCCTGCCTTTTCGCACATTCCGTCCAATAAAAGGCTTTACAAAAATTTACCACCTGACTAACCTTTTTGAAATTTTGGTATTGCCAATTTCGGGGGCGGGCAGGCCAAAGTCTGAAGCAACCGTTCAGCGATGATCGACGGCCATATGCCCAGCCACGGCCAATGCCGAACCGGCGCCGGTCAACAGTAATTCCTCTCTCGCAGGATCTATTGGGCGCCCCTCGGGGCGCCTTTTTTTGTCCCAGACTTGCCGATACCTCTAAAACCTGTCAACGCTAAACGGCGCGGCATCAATGGCCGTGGGATTTTTTCCCGTTAACCGGCTCACGACCAGTTCCGCGCTGACGGCTGCCTGGGTCAGCCCCAGGTGCTGATTACCAAAAGCAAACAACAGTTGCGGATGCCGCGGATGCCTATCGATGACAGGCAGTGAATCCGGTAGCGTGGGGCGATGCCCCATCCACTCGCTGACCTGCACGAATGGATCGTTCAGCCCCCCCAGGAGTTTGCGGCAGTGATGGTAGAGCGCAGCAAAGCGCCGTTTAAACGGCTTGAGCTTTAACCCCCCCAGTTCGGTTATACCAACCACCCGCAAACTGGAGTCGAGAGGCGTCATCACAAAACGGCGTTCCGCGGATCCTATCGGGTGATTGAGGGTGACATGCGGTGCATTGAAGGTCAGTTGGTAGCCCCGCTCGGCTTCAAGTGGAATGTGTAAACCGACGCTTTCCAGCAAGGATTTGCTCCACGCCCCGGCGCAAACCACGGCATAATCAAACGCGAGCCGCGCTGTCGATGTCTGCAGGGTTATACCCTTCGTATCGGGCAACAAGGCGTCAACCGCCTGTTGTACAAAGGTTCCGCCCCGGGCCTGGAAAGCGGAAAACAGTATTCCGCACAGCTGATAGGGATCTCTGACCCGGCAGGCTTCGGGGAAAAATAAGGCGTGACTGATGTTCTCCGCCAGTTCAGGTTCCAGTTGTGCCAGCCTCTCACCATCGACCAGTTCCGATCTAACGCCCCACTGTGACAGATAGGCGGCGTGCTGCCTGGCTTCCTCCAATTTTTCCGGTGACTCCCATACCAGCAGATATCCCGAGTGCACCAATTGCTCCCCGGCCTGGATATCCGCCAGGCACCGCTTCCAGGCCGGCACCGCGGCTTGATTGAGCTGTTGCAGGGCGCTGCGGCCAGACTCAACGGCGGCAGGGCGGGCGGCCCGGATAAACCGCATCAACCAGGGTATTATTCGGGGGATATAGGCAAGCGGTAATGACAATGGCCCATAGGGGTTAGCCCACATGGGCAGGGCTGATCGCAGCGTTTTCGGCGTCGACAATGGATCGATCAATTCCGTTGCAAGATAGCCGGCGTTACCAAAGGAAGCACCCAGTCCCGGTGCACCCTTGTCTACAAGAGTTACTTTGTAGCCCTTTCGCTGGGCCTCCAATGCCGTACAGAGCCCCACCACCCCTGCGCCGACAATGGCAACCGTCTTAGCCCGCATTTCTCACAAATCTCCTACTGCGGCTCTTTGTGAGAAATGCGGGCTAGCCTGGGCGCCAGCTGTGCCGTCACAGCCCCAGCCCTGCATCAGACGTCTCCTTAGGTGTTTTTACAACATAGTCATCCGACTGAGGGGTTGCTGCAGTCCGGGGAGCCGTTGCCTCTGCGCGTTTGGAAAACCAACCGGTCTGTGCGTACAAAATGCCAATTGCAGGGGACAGCCAACAGGCAAACGACAGCGGTATATACAGCAATGCGCTGAAATCCCCCGCGCCCATGCTCAGCCCGAGGGCACCTATGACAAACGCCCCGCCGGCATTCCAGGGGATCAACGGTGAAATCAGTGTCCCACCCTCCTCAATCGCGCGGGACAGGTTGAGCCGGCTGTAGGCAATTTTGTCGTATTCGGGACCATACATGCGGCCGGGAAGCGCGATGGACAGATAGACATCACCCGACACCACATTAGTGGCGATAGATGTAAGGATGGCGCTTGTCTGCAAACCGCGAAAACCCCTGGTTAAGCGCATAATGGCCCCAACCACCGATTCCAGGCAGCGGGTGCGTTCCAGGGCGCCGCCAAAGGTCAGCGCAAACATAATCAGAGTCACCACCCAGGTCATTGAAGTGACGCCGCCCCGGTTCAACAAAGTGTTCAGCGACTCTGAATCACTGGAAATTTTGAAGCCACTGTGGGCGATCGTCAGCACGTCGTGCAGGTTGTAGCCGTAGTTGATAACCGCCACCAATGCCCCAAAGCAGCAGCCAATAAATAAAGCGGGAATCGGTGATACTTTAAAGAATGCCAGCCCCATTAGAACCAGCAAGGGTATTACCGGGAGGAACCCCATATCAAAATGGGCTTTCAGCCCCGCTTTAAGTTGCTCAATTTGCGCCAGTTGCGCCGCTTCGACATTGGCTTCCCCACCCACAATCAAATAAATGCAAAAGGCAATAATCATTGCCGGGATTGTAGTGGGCATCATGTTGCGAATATGATCAAACACATTGGTTTCGGTAACGGCGGCCGCCAGGTTCGTCGTGTCCGACAGGGGAGAAACCTTGTCCCCAAAGAAAGCCCCCGATACCACCGCACCCACGGTCCAGTAAACGGGAATGCCGAATGTAGTCCCGATTCCAACAAGCGCGAGACCGACAGTCCCAACGGTTGTCCAACTGGAACCGATAACCACGGCAACCACGGAACACAGCAGCATGGATGCCGCGAGAAACCAGGCAGGGTTGATCAATTCCAACCCATAGTAGATCAGCAGTGGCACCGTGCCGCTGGAAATCCATGTCCCCACCAACATTCCCACCAGAATCAGCGTGGCGACAGCGGGCATTGCAACGTGCAGCACATGGAAGGCACCGGATTCAATATCTTTCCACCGATAGCCCTGAAACCAGCCCACCAATGCGGTAATGGCGAAACCCAGCGCCAAGGCGATATGCGGAGTAAAGTCATCGTAGTAGAAAATCTGAATACCAAGCAATCCGATGGTCAGCACGATGGGAATCAATGCAACCCCAAGGTTGGGAACCGGTATATTGGGTGAATCGCTTTGTTTCATCTTTATATTCCACGGAGCCTGGCAGCCTTCATTCTAAGGCCTGTGCCCACTAAATTCGATACTCAAGTTTCGGGATTCGAGGGTCCTGTCAAAGGCGAAAGCCGGGGGAGTGCTTCCGGGACAGCCGTAGGGTGCGCCGTGCGCACCGAAAGCCCCGGGCCCGCCGGCCTGGAGCGGTGCGCACGGCGCACCCTACGGTTGAACCCCGAAACTTGAGTTCGATAGCCGCTCCCGAATCGGGATACCTGGATCCGTAACTTCATGATTTCCAACAGAAACTTCGCTCTTGTCATCGTCATCGTAGTGGCCGCAGCGGTCGTTGCAGCCACTTACGTCAATCCAATGGACAAGGCCGATAGCGCTTCCACCGATGGATTCCCCGCCGAGCTTCGCGACAGTCATGGGGAATGCCGACACGAAGAGCTCCCGGAAGGGCTTGAGCCGACGACCCATCCCCTGGGCGCCGGCCGGCTACTTCATATCGTCCCCTGCTGGGCCGGCGCCTACAATCTCGGCAGCCTGGTTTTCGTGACGGGGGCGAAAGGCGAGGAGCCGCAACTGGTTACGTTTGATGAATACCTGCCGGATGGCAAACGCACACGAACGGAAGTCCTGGTCAATGCCGCATTCAATCCGGAGAGTGGTGTATTGACCAGCTTCAACAAAGCCCGCGGGATTGGCGATTGCGGCTCCATGGGCAAGTGGCTCTGGCGTGCCGGCACATTTCAACTCGTCGAGTTCCGGGCCCGCGAATGCGGGGGTGAACCTGTGGAGTCGTCCGAGTGGCCGGTTCTATACCGGGCGCAGGAATAAGGAGTAATGGAGGGTCTCTATAAGCTCGGACGCAGGTGCGCCGTGCGCACCATGGAGAGTGGAGTCCACGTCAGCTCTGGGATGGTGCGCACGGCGCACCCTGCAGCGAGGATCGGGGAGCGCAGCGACTTGCTCATCTTCCAGCCTTGATGGGCACTAGCCCGCCATAGACGGGTTGATGGCCTCGCGGTTCAAGGAGGCCACCTCACCCCGACAGTCCCCCTCCCCCGGCCCCTCCCCCGCAAGCGGGAGAGGGGAGAGCAGTTACACCCAGGTAATAAAAAGCCGCTTTTGAAAGCGGCTTTCGACAGAGTTTCCTGTGACTCGGCATTTGCCGAGCCAGAGGTATTTTATTTATCAGTAACCTACACTCCCGGCATAGGATATTATTTTTTCTCCATAACTTCCGCCCCAGCTATAGCCTTCGCGGCGCTCTTCCGAGATGTCCATGATGTCGTAATACTTTCCGCCATCGCGATCACTGAAGAAACCTTCGTTGGTGTCGAGGTCGTAAAAGCGATACCACATTCTGTCGCCAGGTGAGGAAACGATTTTTTCTGCGGTGGATTTGTCGTAGGTGTAATCTTTCAGAATGGTATTCGGGCTGCGATACCAAGCCAGAGCAGCTTTCACTGCAGTTTCAATTTCCGGCGTTTGCGGTTGAGTCATCAAGAACCCGATGATTTCAACCGATTCGCTGCCACTGAGTGATTCAAGTTCGTATGCGCGCGCGGCCTTCGGTAAATAATCCGTTGCCCCGTGCTGCGCGCACCACGCTGTCAATACACCGTTTTGCCTCCACTGTGCGCGCAAGACATATTCCACCCCTTTGTCAATGGCAGCCCGGAATTCCGCTCGGTCGCTACTGTTGAAAATATCCGTATCAAAAGGCGCTGAACCCTTCTCCGCATGATATAGCGCAGTCAAAACACGCGTCATGGCGTCATCGTTAAAGGTGACATGATCCGCGTAGCCGCCCTTTAAAGGATAAAACTGCGGCCAGCCGCCTGTGGAATATTGCGCTTCCAACAGATAATCCATGGCTCTTCTGACGGAATCGCGGTAAGTGGTATTGCCCGTGCGTTTATACATTTCCGCCAGGTAGGTCATTTCCAGCGTGGTCGCACCGTTATCAATGGTGGCGGGACCGGTGCCGCCGCTGCCCATGCTGCTGTAGGACTGGTTCTTCGGCCAGCCGCCGTTGTCGTACTGATAAGAGAGAATGATATCCGCCTGATTGGTGCTCAGGCTCCACTCAGTCAGATATCGGTTAAAGCGGCTGTGTACCGGGTTGCCCTCCTGTGGCAATAGGGGGACGCGGGCGCTGTTAACACTGCTGCCACTATAGCTCGGTACCCAGGCGCCAAAGATGTTTTCCACGGTGTAGTCTGCTGCTTCCGCAAAGGACAGCTGCCTGGACTGGGGCACCCGTCGTGAGGTATCCGCGCCGGGACCGGTATTTTCATATTCGGCAAAACGCGCAGTGTCGAGCGTGTTGCCGCCCATGGGTCTCCAGCCCTCAGGCAAAATATGCGCACCCAGATCTACTCCCAGATAGGTTGCCGAACCGTAGGGGCGCCAGTTTCTGCCGAGTGCAACACTGCCGTTGCTGACATTGGAAGAAGCTGTCACCTGCCCGCCAAGAAAGACGATACCGTAAGGCTCTGCCTGTTCCGTGCTGGGTGCGGTAATCGCCGTGCCGTTGCCTACACTGTGAATCCGGCAGTTATCAAAGACCGCCGCGGCGCGGCCGAAAATATAATCGACAGTTCCCTCGACATAACAGTCCCTGAAGTACTGGGATCCACTGTGCACATAGAGCGTATCCTGGTTGCCGAGAAAGCGGGTATTGCGGAATTGCACACGATCCGCCGTAATCCGTACGGCAACCGCCTGGATTCCCGGGCCATGGCTGTTTTCCATGGTGATATTTTCCACCGAAATATCGTCCGCTTTAATAGCAACACTCGTACTACCGAAAGTACCGAGGGTGCCTCCGTTTCCGTCGGGTGTGTCCGCCGTGTCGTCATAGGTCAGAACGGTCGAAGCGGTTTTCCCGGTTTCACCGCACAGGGTCAGGTTCGGCCGGTCGATAACGAGTTTTTCATAGTAGACGCCGGGCTTGATGCGAATGTGTGTCGGCTGGCTATTCGAGGATGAAACACTGTTGATCGCAGCCTGCACCGTGCTGTACTGCCCACTGCCGTCCTTAGCGACCGTTATGACCGGCACACCTGTGACATCATTACAGTCAGCAGGGTCAGGTCCAACACCACAGGCCCCCGGAAGCAAACTGACGCCAACGGCAGTCAGGGAATCGATATTGGGTAATCCATCTGCGGTTTGCGCAACCAACCTGATGGTATTTTCACCTGCCTGCAAGGGAACAGTAACGCCTTCGGTGGTCCAGCTTGTCCATGCCCCACTGGAAGTAAAATCAACCGTACCCACTACGGAACCGTTCACCTCGATGTCTGCCGGGCGATTACTGGTCGAAGCATATCGAATATCGACCTGCACGCTCTGCGCCGAGTCCGCATTAATGCTGTAGGTAGCGCTCGCGCCAAGTTTGTTATCCGTATTGGCAAATCCACTGCCGGTGAAACCAGCATGATTACTATCTATTGAACCGTCCACCGAACAGAAACCGTCGCTTTCCTGAAGGGTCAGCGCTGTAGTGGCGGCGATAACCGCGTCATCGCCATTGGAGTTGAAGACGTTACCACTGGTGTCAACGACTTTGACCCAGTAGTAATAGGTGCCATCGGCCAGGTCGCGGTCGGTGTAGCTGTTTCCCGCGACATTGGCGACGATGCGGGTGCGACCCTGCGGGTTGGAGTCGGTGTCGCGGTAAACCGACTGGTAGGAGATATCGATATTGCTGACATCCCAGTTCAGAGTCGCATCGGCGCCGGAAACACTCACCGCCAGGTTTACGTTTCCGGTGGCGCCGGATGAACCGCTTTCATAGGTTTCGAACTCGGCAACCGCTGGCGTGCCGTTGCTGCTCAGGATTTCGAAATTCAGCTTGGTGAGGCTGGTACTGCTGAAGTTGATTGTGCCCGCACCCGCACCGCTTGCGAGCACATCGCCGGTGCTGTGGTTGACCATCCGCCATGAACCGATATTGCCCGCGAAGCCTTCGGCTTCCCGAATCACCGCGCTGCTGACAGTGGTTGCCGAAGGCCACTTCACGGATACGCGACCGGTTGAACTGTCAGGTATCCAGTAGGTGCCGGTGTCGCCGTCAATAACGTTACCGTAACTGGTGCCGCTGAGCTTTGATGAGCCGTCAGCGCCGGCACCGATGGAAAGATTATCGCCCGTTTGTGCCTGCAGGCTCACAGAGCCGAACAGGAGTAGTGCAAGCCCCAAGACCTTTTTCTTTGGTCGGATCATTGTTTTCATCGCTCCATTTTGTTGTTGTTGATTGGTAATTACTCTCCCCTCTCCCCAAAGGGGAGAGGGGACTGTCGGGGTGAGTAATCCGTGACTTCCTCGCTATACCGCTGGCATGTCAAGATAAATTTAGCCCAACCAAATTGGGTTTGAGAGGCTAGTTCTTGAAAGGAATACTGTAAAGCCGCTCCGGCGCGAAGTTACACACGAGGTCGTTGGATTGTGGGGGCTGTCCCACTTTGTCAGTCCCTTGTCGGAGGGAGCGATGTGTCATCCGCCCAAGCATAGACCAGAGAGAATCACTACAATTGACTGCCGTCCACTATTGGCGTGGCAACGCTTCCGGGACAGCCGTAGGGTGCGCCGTGCGCACCGCTCCAGGACTGGTGGGGGTCTCAGACTTTTGGTGCGCACGGCGCACCCTACGGCTGCCCTGCAGATGAGAACAATACTGCTATGCGCAGTGGCCTTCTCGCCAGCAGGGCCGGCTCCCACAGCTGGCCACCCATTACCAAGTACCAGTCCCCGGCCCATCTCTGAAGCCCGAAATTTGAGGAAGTAAGAATTGCGTGAAGAACAGCCCGGCGGCCCTAACTGCTCCCCTATTTCCGCCTGGCAAGTTTTCCTTCCGGCGCGCGAAAGCGATAGCTTTCGCCGGCGGTAGTGGAAAACTCGATCAGCTTGGTATCCGGCAAAATCACCTTCTGCAGACTGGCCAGGGGTGAAATTACCGGGGCCGCGGTGGCCGGTACCGAGAAGAACGGATTGGGGTTGGTGCTTTCCGACCCCGGCTCGCGGAGTTCCAGGCTTTGCGCGGGCCGCAGGGGGCTGTGCAGGCGTAAGCGGCAGTTGCCGCCCAGTCGGGAGGTGACCTCCAGGCTTTCAACGGCGCCCTCTTTCCAACTCATATTCACCACGAAACCGCCGCGGGTCACCAATCCCTTCACGCTGCCGTCCGGCCAGGCATCGGGCAGGGCGGGCAGCAGGTGGATGGCGCCGTCGTGGCTCTGCACCAGCATTTCCGCAATACCGGCGGTGACCCCGAAATTGCCGTCGATCTGAAAGGGGGGATGGGCGTCGAACAGGTTGGCATAGGTTCCGCCCCGTTTATTGACCTTGTCTTCCCGCTCATCCACCAGGGTCAGCTGGTCCTGCAGCAGTTTATAGGCGCGGTTGCCATCCAGGAACCGGGCCCACAGGTTTACCTTCCAGCCCATGGACCAGCCGGTGGAAACATCCCCGCGGTGTTCCAGGGAGGTTTTCGCCGCTGAAAAAAGCTCGGGGGTGCGGTAGGGGGAAATCAGGTTGCCGGGGTGGGCACCGTACAGGTGGGAAACGTGCCGGTGGCGGTCCTCGGGGTTGTCCCAGTCCCAAAGCCATTCCTGCAATTGACTGAAGCGGCCGATATGCATCGGCGGCAACTGCGCGCGCTTGTCGGCCAGCTCTTTGGCGAAGCGGTGGTCGACGTCCAGAACCGCCGAGGCATCGATTACCGCGGAGAAAAGATCAAATACCAGTTGGTTGTCCATTGTGGTCCCGGCGGAAACCGATACGCGGGGTTCGCCACCCAGATACTTGTTCTCGGGAGAATTCGAGGGTGCGACTACCAGCCAGCCTGACTCTGGTTCCCTGCGCAAGGTATCGGCGAAGAACAGAGCGGCATCGCGCAGTACCGGATAATACTTGCGCAGGAATTCCCTGTCGCCGGTATACAGGTAGTGTTGCCAGATATGCTGACTCAGCCAGGCGCCGCCGCCCTGCCACTGGCCGTAAAAGCCCCCGTCGACCTCGCCGGTGATGCGCCAGAGGTCGGTGTTGTGGTGCATCATCCAGCCGCGGCCGCCGTAAATTTTACTGGCGCTTTCCCGGCCCGTTACGGAAAGATCCTCAAGCATGGAGAAGAGCGGCTGGTGCAGTTCCGACAGGTTGGTGCTTTCGGCGGGCCAGTAATTCATCTCGGTGTTGATGTTTACCGTGTACTTGCTGTCCCAGGGTGGATTGAGGTGGCGGTTCCAGATTCCCTGCAGGTTGGCCGGCTGGGTGCCTGGCTGGGAGCTGGAGATCAGCAGGTAGCGCCCGAACTGGAAATAGAGCGCGGCCAGCTCCGGATCTTGGGTTTTGGCGAAGTTCTCAACGCGCTTGTCTGTGGGCAGGGCCGCTGCCTCCGTAGTTCCCAGATCCAGGTGGAGGCGGTGGAAGCCTCGATTACCTTGCCGACATAAGGGGCTGAGTCTTCATTGACGTTGTTATTGGGCCCCCCGGCCCACACGGTGTCCTCGTTGAGCTGTAGCTCCTCGCGAACCACACCGACGTAGATCATCGCTCCCAACCGGCAGGGCCTGGGACCAGTTTTCCGCGGGTTTTTCGTACCAAAGCGTGAGGCTTTTATCCTCCGGGTCTACGGCCTTTTCCCGGGTGGTGGCGTCGGCTGGGGCCACGGCAACCAGCAGATTGCAGGCCAGGGCGATGAATTGTAGTAATCGTTTCATGGCTGGTTGTCGCTGTTATTCAGAGGAGGGCTCTTTAAAGGGCCGCAACCAGTCGCCGAGGATTTTTTCCCGGGTGTATTCTACGGCCTGCTCATCGCTGAGCTGGCGCCGTTTGGTATTGACGGCGGCGCCAGGGCCGCGGCTTTGGTATTCGTAAAAGCGCGCGCCTTCCGGCTCGAAAACGGTGCGCTTGCCGCCGTCACGGCTGGTGCCGCCCATCGAAGCCCAGCCGTCGCGGGCGATATGGTCGTCCATCCAGGTACCGATAAATACGCTAGCGCCTATCGCATCCGGGTCCGCGTAGCGGCCGTCGGCAAAGGTGGTGGTGGGGTGCCAGGGGCGGCCCAGGGGCACTGAATCCGCCGGTACGCCGGTTTCCTTCAACAGGCGGCAGTTGAGGAATACCAGTCCGTAGGGGTTGCCGATATTGGTGCTGGGCGCGGTGACGTAGCCGGTGGTGCCCATCTTCCTGGCCCGCGGCCGGTTGATGATATCGCTGTTTTCAAACAGCACAGTGCCGGCGCCGAAAATAAAATCCACATTGCCGAGAATTTCGCTGTCGAGGAAATAACTGCGGCCACTGTTGGCGTAGAGGGTATCCTGGTACCCGGAGAGGCGCACGTTGCGGAAGGCGGCGCGGTCGCTGTTTTGGGCAAGGGTGAGGGCCACCGCCTGGGTGCCGCGTACTTTTTCCGTGGCATCCGGCTCCAGGGCGTCGTTGGCGAGGAAGTCGAAGCTGTTCTCTATGGTGAGGTCTTCCGCGCGAAAGCCGGGTGCGTATACGGAGAGGGTGGCGGAGCGGAAGGTGCCCCAGGTTTCGTCCGAGCCGGGCATTTTCTGGCCGGCGTAGGCGTCGTAGGTGATTACCGTATTGTCCGTGTTCTCACCCAGCAGGGTGATGTTGGGTTTGTCCACGGTGAGTTTTTCGCGGTAGTGGCCGTTGCGGATATAGATTATATGGGGTTTCTCCGCGGCGGCGGGTGCGGCTTCGAGAGCTGCGCCGATGGTGTGGTAGGTGTTCTTTGTGATTGGGGATTGCGGGTCCACTACCGCGTGGTAGTCGGACTGGGCGATGCTGACGTTGCAGAAGAAGAGCGCCGTGATGGCAATAATCAGATATCGCATGGTGTTGCTTCCCAAGTTCTATCGTAGCCCGGGGGCGGGCCTGCGGCCCACTTGCGGAGCTGGAGCTCCGCGGTCCCAGGGGGGGCCATCACCTTGTGGGGACGGCGGGGCGGCCATCCGTCCATGGCCGCAATCTGCCTCGCTTCGTAGCGGATGTCGATCGCGGCCATGGGCCGCTCCTACAGCGAACGATCATATTGAACCCCGAATCCCGAGTCCCGAGTCCCGAGTCCCGAGTCCCGATCAATAACTGAACGTCAGGTGCTTGGCTTCCGGTTCGCGTAATTTTTTTGCCAGTGGGTGGCCCATTTTTTTCATTTCCCTTAGTGCCAGCTGTGCAACTTCCCGCGCGCCCAATTGATTCAGGTGGGTGTCGTCGCGTACGCCGTTAGGGTAGTTTGGATGGGTGTCCGGCGGTATGTGCAGGAAGCGCAGGGCGGAGTTCTCGTCGCCCTGTTGCTGGAAGTGTTCGCGGGTAATGGCTTCCATGTCGATAAAATCCACCTTCTCTTCCTTGGCCACTTCCCGGCTCAAGGGAGCGTAGGGATGGGTGTGTTTGATGGTGCCGTCCTCCTTGAAATAGCGCCGGGTGATCGGGCTCATCAACAGTGGCGTGGCGCCCTTGGCGCGGGTTTCGCGGATAAAGCGGGCCAGGTTGGCTTTGTACTGTTCCGGAGGAGTGTAGCGATCCTTCTTCTTCTCCGACTCGTCGTTGTGGCCGAACTGGATGACGACGAAATCCCCGGGCTGCAGGGATTTTTCGATACTTCCCCAGCGCCCCTCCTCGATAAAAGTGCGGGTGCTGCGGCCGTTCATCGCGCGGTTTTCCACTTTGACGCTTTCATTGAAAAACAGCGAGAAGGGCATGCCCCAACCGTTTTCCGGGTGGTCCTTGACCGGTTTGAACGCCATGGTGGAATCGCCGGCCATATAGAGGGTTTCAGCCTGGGCGAGCATGGGGAGGAGCAGGGAGAGGGCGTAAAGAGTTTTTTTCATCTTGTTACCTCCGTTGTTCTCATCTTGTTGTAGGAGCGGCCCATGGCCGCGATCAGGATTTG
>NZ_JBOFOC010000077.1:0-12032 GCF_051659245.1 Microbulbifer sp. | reverse complement strand
TGGCCCGCTCCTACAGGGGAAGGCGGTCAGTCGGTGAGTGTGCCGTTATTGTAGTCGCGCAGCGCCTGTTCGATTTCCTCACGGCTGTTCATCACGAAGGGGCCGTAGTGGGCGATGGGTTCGCGCAGGGGCAGGCCGTGCAGGCACAGCAGGCCGGCTCCCTGGTCTTGGGCGCGCAATTGTAGCGATTCGCCGGCGCCGTACAACAGCATATTGCCCCGCGAAATGGCGCCGCGCTCAGTGACCAGCGCACCGCGATAGACGAACACCAGCGCGCTGTGTTCTTCCGGCAGCGACAGCTGCACCTCGGCGTTCCCCGCCAGTCGGATATCCGCCACCGCCGCCTCGGCCGCCGCGTCCGTCAGTGGCGCAGGTTTCTCCTCTCCGCCGATATTCCAACGGCCGGCGACCAGGCGGATCTGTGAGCCCTGCCCGTCCAGCGGCAGCTCGGGAATCTCCGCCGCCTGGATATCCCGCCAGGTGGCTTTATTCATTTTGTCCGCGGCGGCCATATTGATCCACAGCTGGAAGCCGTGCATTCCGCCCTCTCCCGCCGCCGGCATCTCCGAGTGCACAATGCCGCGCCCGGCGCGCATCCACTGGGCGCCGCCGGTGGATACGGCGCCGCGATTACCCAGGTGGTCGCGGTGCTCGAACTCCCCGTTCAGCATATAGGTGAGGGTCTCGATGCCCCGGTGCGGGTGCGGGGGGAAGCCGGCGATATAGTCGTCGGCGTTGTCCGAGCGGATCTCGTCCAGCATCAGGAAGGGGCTGAAGTCCGGGCTCTGGAAGCCGGCCACGCGCTGGATTTTCACCCCCGCGCCGTCGGCGGAAGCCTGGCTGGCGACGACCCGCAGCAGCGGGCGGGCGCCGGGTCTGAGCGTAAACTCTCGCATAAATACCTCCGGTTTGAGGCCAGTATATGCCACCTTATTCGATAAAAAATGGCAAATACTCGCATCTTATGTTCGAATAAATCGGTTAATAAAGCATGGATAGAGAATCCCTATGGCCAAGGTAACCCTCGAACAGTGGCGCATGTTCCAGTCGGTGGTGGAGCACGGCGGCTTCTCCCAGGCCGCGCAGGCGGTGCACAAGAGCCAGTCGTCCATCAACCACGCGGTGCACAAGCTGCAGGAGAGCCTGGGGGTGGCGCTGCTGGAGGTGCGAGGGCGCAAGGCGGAGCTGACCGACGCCGGGCGCATCCTGCTGGCCCGCGCCGGCGGCCTGCTCGACGAGGCGGAGGCGCTGGAGGCGGTGGCCGACAGCCTGGCCGGCGGCGAGGAGGCGGTGCTCACCCTGGCGGTGGACGTGATCTTCGATTACGAGTGCCTGCTGGGTGCCGTGGAGCGCTTCGCCGAACAGTTTCCCCACACCCGCCTGGAATTGCGCGAAACGGTGCTGTCCGGTGCCGAGGAACTGCTGCTCCAGCAACAGGCGGACTTTATCCTGTCCGCTCGCGTGCCCCAAGGGTTTGTCGGCGAGCCGGTGGCGCGGGTGCGCTTCCTGCCGGTGGCCCACCCGCAATATCCCCTGCATCACCTGGGCCGCCCGGTGGCGCGCAAGGATCTTAAGAACTGCCGGCAGATAGTGATCCGCGATTCGGCGGTTAAAAATCGCCAGGATGCCGGCTGGTTGGGTTCCGACCAGCGCATCACCGTCACCAACGTGCAGACCTCCATCGACCTGATCGAGCGCGGCCTCGGCTTCGCCTGGCTGCCGGAGACGCGCATCCGCGATTCACTGTCTGCGGACCGGCTGTTGCCGCTGTCCACCGAGGAGCCCTGGGAGCGCAGTGTCACCGTCTACCTGGTGTACGCCGACGCCGACAAATGCGGCCCCGCCGCCGGCTACCTGATCGATGTGCTGCGGCAGGGCCTGGGGCCGATGGATTAGGCGCTATTAAATCGAAAGCTTTCCGCGAATTTTTGCGGTTTTTTCAGTGAAAAATAGAACTACACTGGCGGCAGTTGAGCTATCACTTATTGATGATCTCAAGTGAGGATTCAAAGATGGCTGAAGGAAATTTCTGTGATTGGAGCAAGCTGCTCGGCCGCGCGATGATGGCGGTAATGTTTGTCCTCGCCGGCTGGGGCAAGATCGGCGGCTACGGGGAAACCCAGGCCTACATGGAATCTGCCGGTGTCCCGGGCGCACTGCTTCCCCTGGTGATCCTGGTGGAGCTGGGCGGCGGCCTGGCGGTGCTGTTCGGCTTTCTCACCCGCTGGGCGGCCCTGCTGCTGGCGCTGTTCACCCTGGTCACCGCCGCGATGTTCCACTACGTGCCCGACGACCAGATGCAGATGATCAACTTCATGAAAAACATCACCATCGCCGGCGGCTTCATTATCCTGGCCTGCGCCGGTGGCGGCAGGCTCAGCCTGGATCACATCTTCTGGCACAAAAATAAATAGCGATCCCTGTGCGCGGGTGGAAGCCCGCGCACTTCCTATGAACAATCCATTCACGGGGAGATAGCCTTGGGTTTACTGGTGAAAGGCCAGTGGCGGGACCGTTGGTACGATACGGACAAAAGCCACGGCGAATTCGTGCGCGAGGCCGCCCAGCTACGCAACTGGATCACTGCGGATGGCAGCGCCGGCCCCAGCGGCGAGGGCGGCTTCCCGGCGGAAAAGGATCGCTACCACCTCTATGTCTCCCTCGCCTGCCCCTGGGCGCACCGCACGCTGATCTTCCGCAAACTGAAAGGGCTTGAAGACACCATCGGCGTGTCGGTGGTGAGCCCCTATATGCTCGAGCACGGCTGGACCTTCGATACCGATGAGGGCAGCAGCGGCGACGCCCTCTACGACTCCGACTACCTGCACCAGCTGTATACCAGGAACCGCAGCGATTACAGCGGCCGGGTTACCGTGCCGCTGCTGTGGGACAAACAGCGCGAGCGGGTGGTCAGCAACGAGTCATCGGAAATCATCCGCATGTTCAACAGCGCCTTTAATGAGCTCACCGGCAATGACGACGACTACTACCCGCGGGAACTGCGCGGTGATATCGACGCAACCAACGACATCGTCTACGAAAATGTAAACAACGGCGTCTATCGTGCCGGCTTTGCCACTACCCAGGAAGCCTATGAGCACGCGTACGAGCGGCTGTTCAGCACATTGGACCAACTGGAACAGCGACTGGGAAACAACCGCTACCTGACCGGCGACCGGATCACCGAGGCGGACTGGCGCCTGTTCACCACCCTGATCCGCTTCGACGCTGTCTACCACGGCCACTTCAAGTGCAACAGGCAGCGCCTGGCGGACTACGAAAATCTCTGGGGCTACCTGCGCGAGCTGTACCAGTGGCCCGGCGTTGCCGGCACGGTGGATTTTCACCATATCAAAACCCACTACTACGGCAGCCACGGCAATATCAATCCCACCGGCATAGTGCCCAAGGGGCCGGAGCTGGACTATTCGGCTCCCCACCATCGCGGTTGATACCATAGGCTGGGTCCGGCGCGGCGGCGCCCCGGGCCACCGATCAACCGAGGGGAGCAATGAGAATGAAATCCCACCGCAAGGAACTCTGGTTCAACACCCAAAAACGCACCGAATTTATCAACATCACCCCACAGGTGGAGCAGACCCTGCGCGAGAGCGGCATCCGCGAAGGCCTGTGCCTGGTCAATGCGATGCATATCTCCGCCTCGGTGTTTGTCAACGACGATGAACCCGGCCTGCACCGCGACTTCGAAAAATTCCTCGACGAACTGGTGCCCTACGGGCCCATCGACCAGTACCGCCACAACGACACCGGCGAGGACAACGCCGACTCCCATATCAAGCGCCAGCTGTTCGGCCGCGAAGTGGTGGTCGCGATCACCGGCGGTGAACTGGATTTCGGGCCCTGGGAGCAGATCTTTTACGGCGAGTTCGACGGCAGGCGCAGGAAGCGCGCGCTGGTAAAAATTATCGGCGATTGAGGGCAAGAACAGTCTGCGCGATCCTCTATAGGTGCGCCCTGCGCACCTTTATATCTCCTCGATAAATATGCGAAGTATCTACTCCCTCCCTGTAGGAGCGGCCCATGGCCGCGATCGGCGGTGCTACGTATACGTAAGCGAAGGCCGATCGCGGCCATGGGCGGATGGCCGCGCCGCCGCTCCTACAAGGGGAGATATTGACGATCCCGTTATCCACGGGGTGAGTAGTTACTATGCGAAAAGCACACGCAGCAGTACGGCCGCCATTCCGGTCCGGGATTTCCTACCCGCAGTGATTCCCCAATTTTTAGCGTTGGGCAAGCGCCTATACTCAAGCGCAGCCACCACTGACACTGAAGGAGTATCGCGATGAACCTCTATTACGCCCCTGGCGCCTGTTCTCTCTCCCCCCATATCGTCGCCCGCGAGGCCGGGTTGGATATCGACCTGTGCAAGGTGGATTTGAAGAGCCACCAGTTGGAGAGTGGCGCCGACTTCACCGAGATCAACCCGAAGGGGTATGTCCCCACCCTGCAATTGGAAGGCGGTGAAGTGCTCACCGAGGGGCCGACTATCGTGCAGTTTATGGCGGAGCAGAAGCTGGACGCCGGCCTGCTGCCGGAGAGCGGCAGCCTGGACCGCTACCGCGTCCAGGAGTGGCTGAATTTTATCTCCTCGGAGCTGCACAAGGCCTTCGCGCCGTTATTCTCGGGTGCGAGCGATGAAGAAAAACAGAAAGCCAAAGAGCAGATCCGTAAGCGTTTCGACTATGTGGAGAGCCAGCTGGACGGGAAATACTTGGTGGGCGACCGGTTCACCGTCGCCGATGCCTATCTGTTCACCATCGCCAACTGGCTGGATCAACACAACATCGATACCTCGCTCTGGCCCAAGCTCCAGGCCTACCAGAAACGGGTGGCCGAGCGCCCGGCGGTACGGGAGACGCTGCGCGAAGAGGGGTTGCTGGAGGAGCAGACGAAGGAATAGCGGCTTGCCCCGCCGCCCCATCCCCGGTAATTTGGTCCGCTAAGCCTGATTGCAGGGAGGCAATATTTTGACAACCACAACAAACCCCGGCCGCAGCATCCGCCTGTTCCTGGTGGACGGCTCCCCCACCGGCCTGCTCACCGCAGAGATTATGAACTGGACCGGCCATGTGCTCACCGGCCCGCGCGCGAAACTGGGCGAGCTGGTGCGGCGCCCCGAGGTGGCGCGCACCGGGGTCTATTTTCTGGTGGGGCCGGACCCGGACAACAACCTGCGCCCGCTGGTGTATATCGGCGAGTCCGACGACGTGAGTGCGCGGCTGAAGGACCACAACCGCCCGGAGACGGTCGATGGCCCCGAGGGCAAGGGCAGCAAGGGCGGCAAGGACTTTTGGGAGAAAGTGTGCCTGGTCACCAGCAAGGACCAGAACCTGACCAAGGCTCATGTAAAGCACCTGGAGAGCCAGCTGATGCGCTTGGCGCGCACGCTGGGCCGTTGCACCCTGGTCAACGGCACTGACCACGACTATATCAACCTGCCGGAGGCGGACCTGGCGGATATGGCCTTCTTCCTGGAACAGATCCGCACCGTACTGCCGGTGCTCGGCTTCGATTTCCTGCGCGACACCGCCCGCCCGCCGGCAAACAGCGAACCCGCGCAACCGCCGCAGGAATCTCCGCACTTTGCTCTGGAACTGCTCAAGCACGGTGTGCGTGCCGAGGCGCAGGAGGTAGATGGCGAGTTTATTGTGCTCAAGGGCTCCAGGGCCCGGGAGGACTGGGTGGGTGTGGACGGCGGCTACCAGAACCTGTTCCGCCAGATGGTGGAGGACGGTGTGCTGGCTCCCAGCGGGAGCGGGCCCAGGCAGTTTACCAGTGACTGCGCCTTCTCCAGCCCCAGCGCCGCTGCGGCGGTGGTCTGTGGCCGCAGCGCCAACGGTCGTATCACCTGGATCAATACCGCCACGGGACAAACTTACGGCGCCTGGCAGGATCAACTGGTCAGTTCTGCCAATTTAGAGGAAGAGATTGACTTCGCCTGATGATAAAGCGGGGCAATCAACGTAAAGTTGGGCTTATCAATTCGTGACCGGCAATTGCGCATGGAAGGCTTCGGCGATTACATTGTCTATGTGGACGAAAGTGGAGACCACAGTCTGCACAGTATCAATCCGGACTACCCGGTGTTTGTATTGGCATTCTGTTTGATTCACAAAGAGAGTTATCTGAATCAGGTAGTGCCACAGGTTCAGTCCCTTAAGTTCCGCTATTTTGGCCACGATATGGTGGTGCTGCACGAGGCGGAAATCCGCAAGTCCCGCGGCCCCTTCAATATCCTGCTTAATGCTCAGGTGCGTGAGCAATTTATTGCCGACCTTTCGAACATAATCGAGCAGGCACCTTTTACGCTGGTGGCCAGCTGCATTATGAAGGAGGCGTTCGTGCGCCGCCGGGGTACAGACGGCAACCCCTACCATGTGGCCATGGAGTTCGGCTTGGAGCGGGTTTATATGGAATTGCAACAACTGGGTCAGCGCGGGCGGCCAACCCATGTGGTATTTGAGCAGAGGGGGCTGCAGGAAGATACCGCACTAGAGTTGGAGTTTCGGCGAATTATGGATCAGTCGCGACTGGAAGGCTTGGGCGATACCCTGGACATAGTGTTGGCGAACAAGAAAACCAATTCGGCGGGCTTGCAGCTGGCAGATATGGTTGCCCGGCCCATTGGCCGATACCTGCTTGATCCGGATCAGCCCAATCGGGCTTTCGATACTCTGCAGGGTAAGTTTCGCCGCGATACGCGGAATCAAATCGGGGGGTGGGGGCTGAAAGTCTATCCCTAAAAACAAAAGGCCCCGACGCATTCGCCGGGGCCCATTGCCGATCGGGCATTCCCAATCCATTGGGAAATACTAGTGCCATACCGGGGTGGTTTCAAGCGCGTCCGGCTGGTGGATAGTGCCGGTGCCGTAACGGTAACGATAACTGATTGATTATAAAGAAATTTTGGGAATGCCATGGCAGACAGCCGAGAATCACAGTTTCAGCGCGATATCATCGACGCCATGGTCACGGCCGGCTGGCTGGAGGGTCACGCCGGCAACTACGATCGCGCCAACGCCCTTTACCCCGAGGACCTGGTCGGTGATGGCCCAGGTGCGCAACCATTGGACGCGATGGGAGATAACGAGAAGCTGTCCCTCCCCCTGTTGGAAAGCGAAGAAGCCGGGAAACAATTCGCATTGCTGATCCTGCGCTTGCTTTCCGGCCGCTTGGTATAGGCGCCGACAGATTTGATTTAGCGGCGGGGGAGCGGGGTCAATGGTTCCTCGATCTCGATCGGCTTCCGCGCCCGTGCCACAAACACCACCGCCAGCAGCGCCACCGCGGCACAGGCCAGCATGGAACCCGCGATGGGCACCAGGGTGCCGGTATGCAGGCCGTTCACTATGCCGCCGAGCAGGCCGCCGGTAATGAAAATGGTAGCGCCGTAGAGGGCGTTGGCGCTGCCGCTGATCTTGGGGAAAAACTCCAGAAAACAGGCCGTGGCATTGGGGCCGGTGATACCGATGCAGGCTATCACCAGCACCAGCGGTACCATCCACAGCAGGATTTCCTTCACCCCGGTCAGGGTGCCCAGCAACAGCAGACCGCAGCCCAGCCCCTGCAAGATAATTCCCACCAGCAGGATATTGCGCGGCTCGAAAAAATTCAGCAGGCGGATATTCACCTGCACCATGCAGATCAACCCCAGCACGCAGGTGCCGAAATAGATCGGGAAGTGGCTTGCCGGCACTTCGAAAAACTCGATGAATACAAAGGGCGCAGTGGTGATATAGATAAACATGGAGCCACTGACGCAGGACTGGGCGGCGAGGAACCCCAGTGCCCGCCGGTTGCGCAGCACCTGGCCGTAGTTGCGCACCAGCGAACTCTTCGACGTACGCTGGCGCCGGGCGCGGGAAAAGCGCGAAACCGTCTCCGGCAGTAGGAAGCGCACCAGCACCAGCATGGCGGCGCCGTACAGCATCAGGAAAATAAAGATGCTCTGCCAGCCGGCGGCGGTCAGCAGCAGCGAGCCGATCACCGGTGCAATCAGCGGCGCCACCAACATCATGGTGCTGATCATGGAAATAATCTTTGCCGCCTCGCGCCCGTGGTAGAGGTCGCGCACGATCGCCGCGCAGATCACCGTGGCGAAGCCGCCGCCGATGGCCTGCAGGAAGCGCAGGATAATCAGGTGGTCCACATGGCTGGCAAACAGCACCATCAACGAGGTGGCGATATACACCAGCAGGCCGATGGTCCCCACCAAGCGCCGGCCCCAGCGATCCGACAGGGGCCCGCCGAGCAGCTGGCCGATGGCGAAGCCGAGCAGGAAACTGGATACCGAGTGTTGTACCCGGGCAACGGCGGTGCCCAGGGCGTCGGCCATGGCCGGGATCGCCGGCAGGTAGCTGTCGATGGAAAAGGGCGTCAGCGCCACCAGCGCCGCCAGCCACACCGCCAGCCAGCGCGGCGGGGTCTTGTGGGCGGGCACGGAAATCGGCGGCATAGGTATCGGCTCTGGTACAGCGGTGGCAGTTCTCCGGCGGGGAGCCGGCAGCGGCGTCGGACTTTTGAACAGAAGTCTTTGCGGGGGTGCCATGGTAGCGGTGCGCCCCTTGTTTCGCCAGCGACCGCTCCTACCGGGCAGAAACATCTTCAAGCGCTCAGGGTTTGTCTTCCCTCAGGCTGTACAGCCCCTTCTTGAGCTTGAGCAAATGCTCCTGCAACTGTGGCCCCTTGCGCTGGGCCACGCCGATGGCGAGCACGTCGATCACTACCAGGTGGGCGATGCGCGAGGACAGCGGGGTGTAGATCTCGATATCCTCTTCCACATCCACCTCCAGAGGAATGGTCGCCTCCCGGGCCACCGGCGAGCCGCTGGGCGCCAGGCCGATCACGGTGCCGCCCTGCTCCTTGACCATTTTCATGGAGTGCAGCAGCGCCTTGGTGCGCCCGCTCTGGGAGATGGCCACCACCACGTCGCCGGGCTCCATGGACATGGCGGACATATTCTGCATGTGGTGGTCGGAGTGGGCCGCGGTGGCCAGTTGCAGGCGGAAGAATTTGTGCTGGGCGTCCGCGGCCACCGCGCCGGAGGCGCCGAAGCCGAAGAATTCCACCCGTTTCGCGGCGGCGATGACGGTGACCGCCGCCTCCAGCGCGCGGGCATCTATCTTGTCGCGCACATTGAGCAGAGTGTCGACCGTGGAGTCGAACACCTTGCGCTTGTACTCGGCGATGGTGTCGGTGTCGGTCACGGCGATCTGGCCGAAGCTGGGGCTGGAGGCCAGCTGCTGGGCCAGGTTCAGCTTGAACTCCTGGAAGCCGGAACAGCCTACCGCGCGGCAGAAGCGCACCACCGTCGGCTCGCTCACCTGGGCCTCGGTGGCCAGGTCGACGATGCGCATATGGATGATCTCATCCGGATTGGCGAGGATATACTCCGCCACCTTGCGCTCTGATTTGCGCATGGATGACAGATGTTCGCTGATTTTCTGCGTGACTTCCGCCGGTTTCACGGGACTTCCTTCTACGAGCCGGATTGCGCAGTTTAGCGCCTGCTCACGCCACTGGCGAGCTTCGACTCCGGAATCCGTAGGGTGCGCCGTGCGCACCATTGCCGGGCCGGTGCGCGCGGCGCACCCTACTGGAGTCCCGGGTCTCCAAAACCTGTTTATTTACCCAGGTATCCCCTCCGCCTCTGGTACAATCCCCGCCCATGGACGTATCGCAGATTCTAGACCCCCTCAACGACGCCCAGCGCGAGGCCGTAGCCGCGCCCCCGGGTAACCAACTGGTACTGGCCGGTGCCGGCTCCGGCAAGACCCGTGTGCTGGTGCACCGTATCGCCTGGCTGATGCAGGTGGAGGGGGCATCCCCCTACTCCATCCTGGCGGTCACCTTTACCAACAAGGCCGCCCGCGAGATGCGCGGGCGCATTGAGGAGCTGCTGGGGGTAAACACCTTCGGCATGTGGGTGGGCACCTTCCACGGCCTGGCCCACCGGCTGCTCAAGGCCCACTGGAAAGAGGCCAACCTGCCGCAGAACTTCCAGATCCTCGACTCCGACGACCAGCTGCGCCTGATCAAACGGGTGCAGAACGACCTGCAACTGGACGAATCCAAATGGTCGCCGCGGGAGACCCAATGGTGGATCGGCTCGCAGAAGGACGAGGGCCTGCGCCCGCACTACATCAATGCCGGCGGCGACCCCTGGCTGCAGACCATGGTGCGCATCTATTTCGCCTACGAGGAGACCTGCCAGCGCGGCGGCCTGGTCGATTTCGGCGAGCTGCTGCTGCGCGCCCACGAGCTGTGGCTGAACAACGACAGCGTGCTGGCCCACTACCGCCGCCGCTTCCCGCATATCCTGGTGGACGAGTTCCAGGACACCAACACCATCCAATACGCCTGGCTGCGCCTGCTCGCCGGTGACCAGTGCCATATCACCGCGGTGGGTGACGACGACCAGTCCATCTACGGCTGGCGCGGGGCCAAAATCGAGAATATCCAGCACTTCGCCCGGGATATGCACGACGTGCAGATGGTGCGCCTGGAGCAGAACTACCGCTCCACCGCCACCATCCTCAACGCCGCCAACGCGGTGATCGCGAACAACGCCGGGCGCCTGGGCAAGGAGCTGTGGACCAATGGCGAGGAAGGCGAACCCCTCGCGGTCTACGCCGCCTACAACGAACAGGACGAGGCGCGCTTTATCGTCGACCGCATCGGCGACTGGGTGCGCGACGGCAACCGCCGCGACAGCGTGGCCATCCTCTACCGCTCCAACGCCCAGTCGCGGGTACTGGAAGAGGCCCTGCTGCGCGAGCAGGTGCCCTACCGCATCTACGGCGGCCAGCGCTTCTACGAGCGCATGGAGATCAAGAATGCCCTCTCCTATATGCGTCTGATCGCCAACCGCGACGACGACACTGCCTTCGAACGGGTGGTGAATACCCCCACCCGCGGCATAGGTGCGCGCAGCGTCGAGGCGGTGCGGTCTTATGCCCGCGAGCACGGTAGTTCCCTCTGGAAAGCCGCGACGCAGATGATCGAGCAGCGCGTATTGTCCGCGCGTGCCGGCAATGCATTGCAGAGCTTTCTCAACCTGGTGGAGCAACTGGCCGCGGATGCCGAAGACAAACTGCTGGATGCGATCGCCGAGGATGTGATCGAGCGCAGCGGCCTGCTGGAATTCCACGGCAAGGAAAAGGGTGAAAAGGGCCAGACCCGGGTGGAGAACCTGCAGGAACTGGTCAGCGCCTGCCGAGCCTTCGATGGCATCGACGTGCCCCAAGGCGGCGATGATGGCAATGATGAAGAGGAGCCGCCGCTGCTCAACCAGTTCCTGGACAGCGCCGCGCTGGACGCCGGCGAGGGCCAGGCGGACGAGTTCGAGGATGCGGTACAGCTGATGACCCTGCACTCCGCCAAAGGCCTCGAGTTCCCGCTGGTGTTTATGGCCGGGGTGGAGGAAAACCTCTTCCCGCACAAGATGTCCGCCCAGGAGCCCGGGCGCATGGAGGAGGAGCGGCGCCTCTGCTATGTGGGCATCACCCGCGCGATGCAGAAACTGTACATCACCTACGCGGAAAACCGCCGCCTGTTCGGCAGCGAGACCTACAATAGCCCGTCGCGCTTTATCGCCGAAATTCCGCCGGAGCTGGTGCACGAGGTGCGCCTGAAAACCGAGATCTCCCGCCCGCTGTTCAACCCGAACTACGGCAAGATCGGCAACCTGTCCGACCCGGCCCCGGACTTCGACGACCTGCCGCCCCTGGCTCTGGGCGGCCGCGTGGAGCACCCCAAATTCGGCGAGGGCACCGTAATACAGTTCGAAGGCAATGGTCCCCGCGCCCGGGTGCAAGTCAACTTCGACGACGCGGGCAGCAAGTGGCTGGTGGTGGCCATGGCCAAACTCCAGCCGCTTTAACCTGGGAGCGCCGAGCTGTTTATTGGCGCTGAAGGCTCCAGCTCCGCAAACGAGCCGCAGGCCCGCCAGTAGGAGCGGCCCATGGCCGCGATCGGACTTCGCGAAAACCACTGATCGCGGCCATGGG
>NZ_JBOFOC010000076.1:0-14702 GCF_051659245.1 Microbulbifer sp. | reverse complement strand
TAATTCGCCCACAAGGCAAGTTGACACTGTCCATGAGCGCGAACAAATCTGTGAAAACTGAGTTATTGCAAATTCTTAACGCGCTGGATGAGGCAGCTTAGCGTTCCATAACGCCCGGTTTTTATGCAACACTAGGGTTTACGTGGCGCAGTTATTTTCTTCTGGCTCATATGGCTGGATGTATAACCAGTTTTTCTGCGCAAATGACGATACGACGCAATAGTGGTGGCGCGAAAAACTCCTTGTTTGGTGGGTGTCCTAGAGTTTTTCTAGAGTTCCTATAGTTCGCTAGAGTTAGAGTTCGTTATGAATGATGACACCGAACTGACACAATGCCAGACCAGTCCTGACACGATATGGGGTTATCCTTATCAATTTATTGCGACAACAACATCGTTGGAGACACCATGAAAATCGTGATACTGATAATTATGCTAATGACACCCACCACATTTTTACTGGCCGAAGAACCGGTCAATAGTAAGCTGGCCTTTTGGAATGTACAACGAAAAGGCGCCAACGGCGATGGAGGAGCAAATAAAGATTCTGGAACCACGCCGGATGCTTGGTTTAAAGCGGCTGCGGAGGCAAATCTCGAATATATCCGTCTGATTCCGCAACACTGGTCGAGCGCGGACCGGGATTTTCTGCTCGAAACCGCCGACAACTTCCAGGGTATTCCGGAAGAGGACCTGGATTATCTGCTATCCATTCTAAACGCGGCGCAACGCCATCGGGTAAAAGTGTTGTTCACCATGTTCAGTCTTCCCGGTGCGCGAAACAGGCAGGACAACGACTACAAGTTTGATTACCGTTTGTGGAACGAAGAGAAGTTCCAGCAACAGGCGCTGGCGTTCTGGAGCGAACTGGCGAACGCACTACAAAATCATCCGGCGGTGGTGGGTTACAACCCCATCAATGAGCCTCACCCAAGCAGGCAGTTCGGCTTACTCGACAACAAGATTCAGCCACAGGCCTTTGCCCAATGGGTGCAGGAAAACAAAGGAACAACCCTCGACCTCAACCGTTTCAATCGGCGTGTGGTCGACACCATCCGCAAGGTTGATCCCACCACCCCTATCATTCTGGATGGATGGATGCATTCATCGGTGGAAGGTTTGACGTTTCTGGACCCGGTGGACGATCCGGCGGTTCTCTATGCATTTCATTCCTACAGCCCCTGGGTATACGCTACTTATCGTATTAACAAGGGCAGGTTCAGCTACCCCGATGCCATGCCGGTTAGGGATGATATAAATTCAGATGAAACCGAAAGGTGGACCAGGGCCACCATCCACCAGGGAATACAGCCTGTAGCAGAATGGGCCCGGCGCCATCGTATTCCAGCGAATCGTATTATCGCTGAGGAATTGGGAGCTGACCGGCGAGTGGGCGGTGTCATTGCATTTCTGTCGGATACCCTGGAATATATCGACAGCCAGAACTGGCATTGGGCGTTCTATTCTTTCCGCTCAACCGACTGGGATGGCCTGGATTATGAATTGGGCATGGAAAAACTGGGCTGGAAATATTGGCAGAAACGCGAACAGGGTAAGACACATGAAGAGCTTATCCAGCGCCGCGACAACCCGCTTTGGAATGTCTTTAAATCCCGGCTGAACAATAAGAACCGCTGACCAAGAACTCGTGCAACTCTATTAAGGTAACCTTATTAATCGGGAATGGCCTCTGCGCAACCTGACAGGTACTAGCGCAAGGCGGCTTTGCACAGCGGAACGCTTGCAACTTCTTGACAGGCCACCAGCATGCCTTCAAAGTTGTGCCTTGATTGCACCTCGCCTGAAAGTCAGAGGCTGCTCCCAATTAATAAAGCTACTCTTAAATACAGGCATGGAAAAAATCCTTATTGTCGAAGATGATCAGAGAATGCGTAATCTGGTCGCACTGTACCTGAAGAACGCCGGTTGGCAGGTAGTCGAGGCCGGCAACGCGTCCGAGGCTATTGAGCGGTTTTACGAAGATGAGTTGGATCTCGTGATACTGGATATTATGCTTCCCGACAAAGATGGCTGGTCTGTTTGCCGTGCGATTCGAAAAACACACCCCACCCTGCCTATCGTTATGCTGACCGCCCGCAAAACCGAAGATGACGAACTCTTCGGTTTTGAACTGGGGGCGGATGAATATATCACAAAGCCCTTCAATCCCAATATATTGGTGGCGCGAGTAAAAGTCGCGCTCAAGCGAGTTGAGCGCGAAGAAAGTGGTAGCCTGCTCTTCCCGGACTTGTCTATCAATTCCACCATGCATAAGGTCTGCTACAAAAACCGGGAAATCGATCTGTCCCCGCGAGAATATAAATTGCTGCTTTATTTCGCCGGTAACGCCGGTATTGCACTTCACAGGGATCAGATCCTGGACCACGTTTGGGGGTTAAACTGTTTTGTGAATGACAGGGTCGTCGATACCACCATAAAGCGCTTGCGCAAAAAACTGGACAACCGATACATCAAGACCTTGAGGGCCGTCGGCTATCGATTTGAGTCAGATTGATGAAGTCAATTTCCGTCAAGCTAATATTAATAATCAACCTGCTTCTGCTGCTGGCATTTGCTTCACTGGTGCTTGTCAGTGAGCTATTTCTCCAGGATTACTATGTCTTTGACAGGAAATCCGATCTCGATCAACTGGTGACGGATCTGAAAAATAACCTGAATGGGTTGCAAAACCCCACCAAGTTTCCCCGCGATGCTATTGTCTTTGAAGTAAAACAGGTCAAAGACGAAGCGGCGTTCAATGCGGAAATTCGGGAGAACCTGGTAAAGCACCGCATACAATTCAATAAGATCTGGTTTCCACTGGACAAAATTAAGCAGACGCTGGATGGAGCCGATCAGTCTTACTTCGCCCGGCAACCTTTGATCAACAATTATCTTCTTGTCAAAATTTTCTCAGTGGATGATCAGCGAATATTTTTTGCCGGTTATACCCTGGTCGATATTGAACAAACCTTGGATACGGTAAAGCGTTTTGTCGGCTATATCGCCATCGTGGTGCTGGCGATATCGTCTGTTATTATTTCTGCAGTGTCGTTTAGAATTACCCATCCAATCAGCCAGATAACCGGCAAAACCAGGAGGATGGCCAAGCTTGATTTCTCCGGCAATATCGATATCCACACCAGAGATGAGCTGGCGCAACTCGGCTATGGCATAAACCAGCTTTCCGACAAGCTGCAACAAACACTGATCGAGCTGGATGCGACTAACAGGCGCCTGGAGAAGGAGATTTCCCATAGGGAGCGCCTCGATGCATTTCGCAAGGAGTTTATTGGCAACGCCAGCCATGAGCTGAAAACGCCGATCGCGCTGATAGGCGGGTACGCCCAGGGCTTGCTGGACAACATCGCCGACGAAAACACCCGGGAGTCATTCGCCAGGATTATACTGGAGGAATCGAATCAAATGGCAGTGTTGCTGGAGGAGTTGCTTACTCTTTCTGAGGCGGAACATGGATTTTATAAGCTCGATATAAGCAGCTTTGATGTTGCGGTGCTGCTCGAAGTTACCGTTGCCAAATATTGCCTGGATATCGATTCAAAACACATCCGGATCGTCGTCCCGGCGGGACCCTATTGGGTAAGAGCGGATAGGAAAAAGATTGAAAGAGTTATCGTAAATTTTCTTTCCAATGCCATTGAGCATGTCGGTGTGGGCGGAAAAATTGCAATTACCGCCACGGAGGACAACAACGAATTCCGATTCAATATTTTTAATAGTGGATCAAGGATAAATATGGATATGGAGGAAGAAATATGGAAGCCGTTTGTCAGAACACCTAACCCAGATGTTAAAAAATTTGGTAGCGCGGGACTTGGTTTGGCTATTATTGCCAGCATACTTAAACAGCATGACAGCCGGTTTGGCGCCAGAAATACCGGCGAAGGCGTGGAATTTTACTTTACACTCAGTATGTCTAGCGAAAGCGACGTAAGCGGTCATTATCCGACACCTTAATTTTAATCCGTGGTGTAAGGCTGGAGATGTCGATGGGTTGGATGAAAAGCGGAGCTTTAAAAATGAAAGGGGCGACATTGAAAGCACGGCTTTTCTGAAGTCGGTTAAGTAGTTTTGTGATTTAAAAGAATAACGCATATCCACAGGAATCCATGGCGAACACTCAGTCCAGTGCCAGCAACCGGCCCTCAATCCACTGGTGGCGGTTATCGAGGCTCTGTCCCGTACACTCATCCCGCCCCAAACAGGAAGGCACGGCGCACCCAGCGGGAGACACTGGGTAGTAGAGTGTGGTGCCTGGGCAGATAAAAGCTTTGCGTGGCGCAGTTATTTTCTTTTGGCCCATATATCTGGATGTATGACCAGTTTTTCTGGGCAAATGACGATACGATGCAATATCAGCATCCGTGGCGCGAAAAACTCTTTTTTGGTGGATGTCCTGGAGTTTGTTCGTGGGTGTCCTAGAGTTTCTGTGGTGGGTGTCCTAGAGTTTAGATTTTGACTGCTGGGCTACGGGCAAAATGCCATTAGCAAGTTCAGCACGGCGGCTTCCACAACCCGGCCAGGCAGTGCGCTCCGGCGCTGCGCTCCTCCGCGGGACAGCCTACGCTGGAAACGTGAAGCACTATGGAATTGCATGGGAATCAGCTATGAACTACAAAATAACCTGGGAAAAAAAATTAGTATGTGTCGATTACTTTGGTAACGTGACAAACAAAGATATTCAGGATGCCCATTTTGAATTAAATAGTGATGATCGTTTTTATCATTGTAATTATTTGATTTTAAATATTAGTGAATGTGATTTAAGTGCTGTGTCGGTTCCGGATTTATTTCTGGTAATTGCCACTGATTTAGGGGCAACAAAGACAAATCCAAACCTAAAAGTAGCTATGGTAACTACTAATCCACTCAGTATCGAAAAGGTTAGCACATACATAGAAAGAAACCGGTCTCTTAATACGCCGTGGGAGTTCGAAATACTACCTTCTGTAGAAGAGGCAAAGGAGTGGTTTGGCATTTAACAAGTTTGTGAGTTCCGCCTTTGGATGGGCAGGGCGGCCATAGGCCGCCGTGCGGAGCTGGAGCTCCGCGGTCCCAGGGGGGGCTATAAAGAGGTTGCTTCCCCTTCTCCTTCCCCTTCCAGCGCTCGCTTGCGGTATTGGCTGGGCGATATTCCCACCAGCCGGCTGAAGAAGCGGTGGAATGCCGATTTACTGTTGAAGCCGGATTCCAGCAGTACGTCCAGGACTGTCATCTCCGCCTTGCTCTCGTCCGCCAGCAGGACCTTGGCTTCTTCCACCCGGTAGGAGTTGATAAACTCGAAGAAGTTGGTGCCGAAGTGTTTGTTGATCACTGCGGAGACTTCCTTGGCGGGCAGGCCGACGCGTTCTGAGAATTGCTCCAGGTTGAGGTTTTTCTTCAGGTACAGCTTGTCCACTTCCACCGCCCGCTGGACCAGGGCTATGGCCTCGGCGGAGGGGGCTTCGCTGTTTTCGGGTTCGCGGCTCTGCTGCGGGCGGGTGGCCAGGAGTTGGTGGGCGTAGGCCAGGCTGTAGGCGAAGAAGGCGTTGATCAGGATGAAGGTGACGTAGTTGTCGGCGATGCCCAGGTGGTCGGCGGTTTCCACCGAGGTGTATTTGGCGGCCACGTGCACGATCAAGGTCCAGCCCCAGCTCGCCAGTACGCCCAGGGTGAGGATGTTCAGCCAGCTGAGTTCGGTGGTGGAGAAGTGGGAGTATTCGTCCTTGAGCTCCGCCTTGTAGCGGCGCACCAGCAATACCCCGGCCGCCGCGTAGATGAGGGGGATCAGGGTGGCCAGGTCCCAGATTAGATCCACCAGCTGTTCGGGGACCTCCTGGCCGGAGATGGCGATGTAACGCAGCTTGTTACTGGTGAGGTCGAAAAAGAAGACGCCTATCAGCAGTGCCAGCGCGGGGATCAGGTGCAGGGCGTGCCGCCGTCGCAGGCGCAGGCCGCGCTGGGTGAGGGCGGTCACGTACAGAAAGATGGCCGGGCCTTTGAGCATGAGAGCGGCGAACAGGAAGTAGGGCAGCAGTTGGCCGGTTAGCGGGAGGGCGGGGATCTGGTCGTTCCACAGCAGCAGGGTGCAGGCGGAGGCGGTGGCTACGATCAGCAGGAAGGCGGTGAGCAGCAGGCCCTGGTTGCGCTCGCGGGCCGGCAGTACCAGTTGGAACACCGCCAGCAGCAGGCATTCGGCCGCCGTCATCAGCAGCACCACATCGTGGATATTGAAGATATAGGCTTTCATCACCGACTGCCTCGTTATTGAAATTATGCGCGGGAGTATACCAGCCCCGGGTCCCGCTTTGCGCCGCGCAAACCGGGACACTCCAGTTTGCGCTCGGGACAAAGGTGGGGCGACGGGGTTGGCGGCGTCCCCGAAGATGTGCGGCTGCGGAAGCTTGAAGTCGCAAACAAAAAATAACGATGACACGGCGGATAAAGCGATGACTCAATACCCTAAGATGCGTTCCCTCAAAATGCTGTCCCGGCTGCTGCTGGGCGCAGCCCTGACCTCGGTCTCCCCGACACAGGCGGATATTATTCCGGCCGGTGCCGGCAATATCAGCGACACCGTCAACCCGGCGGGTTACAAGTGCGTGGTGGATCACGGCACCTGGATTCACAACGCGGGAGTGGTGGAGCCGGGCGTCAGTTCCTGCAGCCCCATAGGCGCGCCCACACCCCGCTATCCACAGCTGGTGGCGCCGGCCAGTAACAAGCCCACCATGACCCACCGCTGGTGGGGTTCCATTCCCTTCCTCGGTGCCATGCAGACCGGCAATTCCCAGGATGCGGCCTATATCACCCCGGACCCGATCAGCGCGCGCATCAGTGAGCGCGGGGCGCGCATCCTGTCCATCCCCGCGGGGCTGCAGACCCAGGACAACCAGACCATCTACCCGGTGCCGGATCCCTTCAGCGAGGTGTTCGACGGTATCGCCGTGGGCAACTCCGCTTACGGCAATATGCAGGCTTTCCTCAAGGACTACAGTGACGGCTCGGTGACCCTGCAGTGGCGCAGTGGCACCACGCCGGTGATGGAGGCCACCTTTGTGCACGGTTCGCCCTTTGTGTACTTCACCGCGCTGGCCGGCAACCTGGTGCTGCGCACCAAGGCGGCGGACGGGGCCGAGAAGGGCTTGTTCCACCAGGGCGGAAACACGCTGGGCCTGTGGACCGATGTGGCGGGGGTGCGCAACCACTTCCTGGCCATCGGCGAGGGCGGTGTGCAGTTCAACAATCCCGGCGGTTCCGAGATCACCGTGGCCAATAGCGGCCGCCTGACCATCGCCTGGCTGCCCGCCAGCGGCACGCCGGACAGTGGCATGATCCAGACTTTCGCCCAGTACGGCGCGCAGCCGGTGGATGAGTTGTTTATTGATTACGCCGTCAATCGCGGCAACAACTCGGTAACCGTTTCCCATCAGTACCGCTACCGGGGTGCGCCGGTCACCACCCTGGCCGGGCTGGCGCCGTTGCACTGGAAGAATTCCAGCCAGCCGCTTTCGGCCTACAAGGCGCGCAGTGCGCGCGGCATGCTGCGCTTTGCCGCGACCAGCCAGTTCAGCTATCAGTTGCCGTTCGTGGGCGTGCTGCCCTATTTCCCCGAGGGTATCGGCGATTACGACACGAACCAGCTGCAGGCGCTGGTGATGGAGTTTATCAACCGGGGGCAGGCAAACTGGAATACGGCCACGGACACCTACTGGGCCGGCAAGAATTACGGCAAGGTGGCGGAGCTGGCGGCCATCGCGCGCAGCAACGGCATGACTGCGCAGGCGGACCAGTTGATCAACTGGCTCAAGGCCGAATTGGAGGACTGGTTCCGCGCGAACACCAGCGGCGGGCTGGATATCAACAAGTACTTTGCCTACGACGGCAACTGGAACACGCTGCTGGGCATGGACGAGTCCTTCGGCGCGCACCAGCAGTTGAATGACCACCATTTCCACTACGGCTACTTCGTGCGCGCGGCGGCGGAAATCTGCCGCGTGGACCCGGGTTGGTGTGCACCGGGTGCCTGGGGGTCGATGGTGGAGCTGCTCATTCGCGACTACGCCGCCGGGCGTGATGATGCCATGTTCCCCTACCTGCGCAATTTCGATCCGGCGAACGGCTTTTCCTGGGCCTCCGGCCACGCCAATTTCACCCTTGGCAACAACAACGAGTCCACCTCCGAGGCGGCCAATGCCTACGGCGCGATCGTCCTGTACGGGCTGATTACCGGTAACGACGCGTTGGTGGACCGCGGCATCTACCTGCACGCCTCTTCCTCCGCCGCCTATTGGGAGTACTGGAACAACCTGGACCGCTACCGCGGCCTGGGCGGTGACTACGACAACTTCTTCCCGGATTACGACAAGCTCACCACCTCCATCATCTGGGGCCAGGGGCATGTGTTCTCCACCTGGTTCAGCGGCGCCTACGCGCATATTCTCGGTATCCAGGGGTTGCCGCTGTCGCCGCTGGTGCTGCACATCGGCCAGCATCCGGACTACCTGCGGGACTATGTGACCCTGGGCATGACGGAGTCCCCCAATGGCAAGCCCTCGGGCCTGCCGGAGGACCAGTGGCGCGATGTGTGGTGGAACATCTGGGCCATGACCGACGGCCAGGCGGCGGTCGATGATTTCAATACGATGAATTTCAACTACACGCCGGAGGCGGGCGAGACCAAGGCGCACACCTATCACTGGGTGCACACCTACAAGCAACTGGGGCACCTGGCCAGCGGCGATGGCAGCTTGAGTGCGGACTACCCGGCGGCGCTGGCCTTCGACAACAACGGCCGGAAAACCTATCTGGCCTACAACTTCGGCGGCAGTGCGCGCACCGTAACCTTTTCCGACGGTGCCAGCTTCAGCGTGCCCGCCGGGCAGATGTCGGTCAACGGCGGAGGCCAGCCACCGCCGCCGGCTTTCGAGCTGCAGATCGAGGCCGAGGACTACACCGCGATGGCCGGAGTTCAGACCGAGGCAACTTCCGATGACGGCGGTGGTCTGAATGTGGGCTGGATAGACGCCGGCGATTGGATGGCCTACGCGAATGTGGAGATTCCGGAGGCGGGCGACTATCGGGTGGAATACCGTGTGGCCAGTGAAGCCAGCGGCGGCCGCCTGTCCCTGGATATGAATGCGGGGCAGACAGTGCTGGGAGAAGTGGATATTCCGGTGACCGGCGGTTGGCAGAACTGGACCACGGTTCAGCACACAGTCCAGTTGCCGGCGGGAAGCTACCAATTGGGCATTTTTGCGGCGCAGGGCGGCTGGAATATCAACTGGTTCCGCATCGTGAAAATCTAAAGGGTTGATCGTTACCCTGTAGGAGCCTGCTTGCAGGCGAATGATCCAGCGCTCCGAACCCTTCGCCTGCAAGCAGGCTCCTACAGGGTGAGTGCAATTTTTGTAGGATGGGCAAAGCGCAGCGTGCCCATCAATGGGCCCGAGTAAAACAATAAACCCGGTGAGAGAAATGCAACTGGCAACCGTCGACCTACTGATTTTCATCGCCTATGTGGCCACCCTGGTCACCATCGGCTACCTGGTCTCCCGCGAGAAATCCGGGCACCAAAAAAATACCCAGGATTATTTCCTCGCCGGCAAGGGTCTGCCCTGGTGGGCCGTGGGCGCTTCGCTGATCGCCGCCAATATCTCCGCGGAACAGATCATCGGCATGTCCGGTTCCGGCTACGCCATCGGGCTGGCCATCGCCTCCTACGAGTGGATGGCGGCGATCACGCTTATCCTGGTGGGTAAGTACTTCCTTCCGGTATTCGTGCGCAAGCAGATCTACACCATGCCCCAGTTCCTGGAGCAGCGTTACGACCACCGGGTGAAGGTGGTTCTGGCGATCTTCTGGCTGGGTGTTTATACCTTCGTGAACCTGACTGCGGTGCTGTGGCTGGGGGCCCTGGCAATCAATGCCATCGCCGGGGTGGAGCTGCTGTTCGGGCTGCTGTTTTTGGGGCTCTTCTCCGCGGCCTATTCCCTCTACGGTGGTCTCAAGGCGGTCGCGCTGACGGACATCATCCAGGTGGTGCTGCTGGTATTCGGCGGCCTGATGCTGTCCTACCTGGCCCTGGACCTGATCGGAGACGGCTCGGGCCCGCTCGCCGGCTTTGCCACCCTGGTGCAGCAGGCGCCGGAAAAGTTCGACATGATCCTCTCCAAAGACAACCCCCACTACGCCAGCCTGCCGGGACTCTCGGTATTGGTCGGGGGCCTCTGGGTAATGAATTTCTCCTACTGGGGCTTCAATCAGTACATCGTGCAGCGGGCGCTGGCGGCGAAAGACATCAAGGAGGGCCAGAAGGGCATCGCCTTCGCCGCGTACCTGAAGCTGCTGATGCCCATTATTGTCGTGCTGCCGGGCATCGCCGCGGCGGTGCTGCTGCCGGACCTGGAGCGCCCGGACCAGGCTTACCCGGCGTTGATGAACCTGATGCCGGTGGGCTTCAAGGGGCTGGTGTTCGCGGCCCTGGTGGCGGCCATCGTGTCCTCCCTGGCCTCTATGACCAACAGTATCGCCACTATCTTTACCATGGATCTCTATTCCCGCTACCGGCCGCAGCAGAGTGAGCAGCACTATGTGCGCGTGGGCCGGCTGGCCAGCGCCCTCTCCCTGGTACTGGCGATGCTCTGCGCCCAGCCGCTGCTCGGCCAGTTCGAGCAGGCTTTCCAGTACATCCAGGAATTCACCGGCTTCTTCACCCCCGGCATCGTGGTGCTGTTCGTGCTCGGGGTCTTCTGGCCCAGGGCCACCGCCAACGGCGCGCTGACCGCGGCTATCGCCTCGGCGGTGCTATCGCTGGCCTGCTACCTGTGGTGGCCCGAGTTGCCGTTTATCGACCGGGTGGGCCTGGTGTTCTTGGCCTGTGGGCTGCTGGCCGTCGGTGTCTCCCTGTGGGAGGGGCGCGGCCGGGCGGTTACGGTGACGGCAGACGGGGCGGTGGCCCTGGGCGAGATCAACTTCTCCACCACTCAGGGTTTCAACCTGGCAGCGCTGGGCGTCACCCTGGTGCTGGTCGCGCTCTATGCGACCTGGTGGTAGCCGGTACTTTCCTCTTCTTCTCTCGTCCTTCAGCCGGCCCCGTGCCGGCCTTTTTTATGGTAGGAGCGGCCGCTGGCCGCGATCGGACGAGCCGGACCCTTTGTATGCTGAGAAGGGAACCTATTGCGGCAAATACCTCCCCCTTTACAAGGGTGGAGAGAAGCAGGCCCGACAGGGGCTGGCTTTTTTTTAGCCGAAACCGTAACTTATACCGCCACTTTTTGGGGTGCTTATTATAAATAAGGAATAAAGATGACGAGTATCGTAGCGGATATCGGCGGCACCAACGCCCGCTTTGCCGTAGCCCGGCAAACGGCGGAGGGCTATCAGCTGGAGTCGCTGAAAGTAGTGGACTGCAAGCAATTCGGCGCTTTCGACGCCGCGCTGCACCACTGGATGGAAGGGCTGGACCAGCCGCGCCCGCAGCGGGCCTGTATCGCCGTGGCCGGGCCGGTGGACAAGACCGAAGCCGGCGGCCGGGTGAATATGACCAACCTGGGCTGGAACATCTGTGCCGAGGCGCTGCGCGACGAATTCAACCTCGATCACCTGGAACTGATCAACGACTTCGCGGCGCTGGCGCGTTCGCTGCCGCTGCTGGGCGGGGATGACTTTCAAGTGTTGCGCGACGTGCCCCGGCTGCCGAATACGGCCATGGCGGTACTCGGCCCCGGCACCGGCCTGGGCGTCGCCGGGCTGGCGGTGGAGAACGGCCACTATCAGGTGCTGGCCGGCGAGGGCGGCCACGCCAACCTGGCCGCGACCACGGAGCGGGACCTGCAGTTGCTGCAAGTCCTGCTCAAGACCCGCCAGCCGGTGTTCAACGAATGGGTGCTTTCCGGCAACGGCCTGGTCAACCTGTATCGCGCGGTTTGCGAGCTGAATGGCCGCAGCGCGGAGGACTACGCTCCCCCGGATATCGGCACCCGCGGCCTGGACGGCTCCGACCCCCTGTGCCGGGAGACCCTGCTCGATTTCCTCAACTTCCTCGGCAGCGCCGCCGGCGACGTAGCCCTGTATCTGGGCGCGCGCGGCGGTGTTTTCATCGGCGGTGGCATACTGCCGCGCATCGCCGAGCTGCTGCCGGAGAGCCAGTTCGAACAGCGCTTCCTCAATAAGGGGCGGGTGGAGAGCTGGATGGAGACGGTGCCCCTCTACGCCCTCAACGCTGGTTACCAGGCCCTGATCGGCGCCGCGGCGCATCTGGAAGACTGACAGGAATAAGAGAACCTCTGATTAACGTCATTCCGGAGAAAGCCGGAATCCAGAAGCCCTCGATTTCTCTGGACCCCGGCCTACGCCGGGGTGGCGAAGTGGGCCTATTCTGTGGGACTGCTGCCAAGCGATAAAAAAGCCCCCGCAATGTTCATTGTGGAGGCTTTGAGGGCTGGATCTCGTTGCGTTGAATCCGGGCCACAATTTCGGCGCTTATTTGGTGGTCGTAAACTCGTTACAAACCATCACATCCACTTCCAGCGACCCGATCACCCGCTCCGCGGTATTGCCCCGCAGCAGCGAGCCGGTTTCGCCGTACTGGTTGAGGGTGCCCATCACCACCAGGTCCGCGTCGATTTCCTTCGCCACTTCGGCCACGACTTCGTTGGTATAGCCCCGTTTGACGTGGATGCGGCCGGTGGGCACGCCGGTCTTGTCCGCCAGTTTGGCCAGCGCGCCGCGGTCCGGGTAGAGCATGGAGTCCAGGTAGGCGTTCACCAGATGCAGCTCGGCGTCGTAACACTCGGCGATATAGTTGGCGCGTTCGGTGATCTGGCGGTTGAGCTGGCGCTGCTGGGTGGTCTGGGCCTGGTAGTTCACTGTGGCCAGTACCACCTTGCGGCGGTCATTGGCGCCGGGGCGTATGAGTACCACCGGGCGCTCGGATTTCTTCAGTACGTGCCACTTGGACTCGGCAAAGGTGAAGCGGCGGCTGGTCTTGGCATGTACCGGCAGGTAGACCATTTCGGCGTTGTAACGCTTGGATTCCTGGATGATGGCAGCCTGCCAGTCGTTGGACCAGCACACCATGATTTCGCATTCCAGGCCCGCCTCTTCCACCGGCTGGCGGATCTGTTCGCGAAACCAGGACTCGTCCCGGAACAGGTGATCGTTGACCGCCCGGGTGTCCACGGCCTCGCCGTCGACGGCTACGAATACGGCCAGCTTGGGCTGGGGGGTGCGGATTTTTGCGGTGATCAGCGCGCGCCTCAGCGCTACATGCTCTTCATCGTTGGGGTCCACGACCACGAATATGACTTTTTCTGCTTGCATCATTCCTCCTCACGTGGGAACGGATTTCTATTTTCTCTCATCTTCCCCGCTCCGCACCTGTCTCTCAACCACTCAACCGGCGCAGACCAGATGGTCTGCCCAAGATTACCACAGGCGGCGGTTTCTTTGTTGTCAGGGGATATAAAACAAAGCCCGCGGGAGCGGGCTGTGGGGGGGACTGGGTTGAGGATTCGGGTCAACCCATCGGCAGCGACTGGAGTTCGGACTTGAGCTCCCGCAGCTTCTCCTTGACCCGTTCCGCATGGTCCGGTCCTATGCGGATCATCAGCTTGTGCAGTCCCGGCAGCTTCTCCAGCTTGGGGTCGGCAAACTTGTAGTACACCGACGGGCGCACCAGTTGGATGGGTTGCTCGACCTGCGGTGCTTCCAGCACCCGGTCGATGGCCTGCAGAAGCACCTGGTGGAAGGTCTTGTTCCTGATCCCCAGCTCGCCGTAGGCCTGGGCCAGGCGGGGGTACCAGAATCTGTAGAGTTTGACAGCGGTGTCCGTGTCTACCTGCGCGAACAGGCGCACCGGCGCATCGTAGCGCCGGTAGTTCTCCTCGGACAGCACCATCCCGGTGGGGCCTTCCTCGCTGACGACAATCGGACCCTTGATACTCCTGAAGGGGCGGTGCTTGTGGATCAGCTGGCCCTGGGAGGCGGTATTGACCGCGGCCACCCACTTGCGGATCACTTCGTCGGACACCAGCCACCGGCTCAGGGCATCGCCGGGGGCCAGGCTGAGCAGGTCCCCGAGCACCGGGCCGTCGCTCTCGTCCAGCGGCGGCAGTTCCCGTTCGGGTTCGGCGGGGGCGGGTGCCGGCTCCGCGGGGGCGGGTTCCTCGAGCTCCGGTTTGGGTTCCGGGACCGCCTCTTCCTTCTTGGGCACCTCGAACAGCGGTGCTTCCGGAGGTTCCTCTCCCTTTCTGGAGTAGAAGAGATAGGCCGCCGCCAACGCGACGATGACAATCAGGACGACTATCCAGCCGTGTTTGCGATTCTCTTCCATCTTCAGCCTCCTGTTCCGGCGCCCTTATGTATATATGGGGGACACTGCCGGCGAGTAATTGGTTCCCGGGTATCCCGGCATGTTTATCGTAGTCGCGAGCGGATTGCAATCTACGCTCCCCGGGGAGGAGGCGGCGACCTGCAGGGGGAAAGCCGGGTGGAACGGCTATGACTTGCTGCTATTGGGAGTAAGCACAGAGCGTGAATAATCTTTGTGTAGGAGCGGCGGGGCGGCCATCCGCATCATGGCGGTGCAATAAATCTGTAAGATAAGACAGACAGCAAAGGCGCCTACCTGCGCTGGCCGAACTCTCCCCTGTAGGAGCGGGCCATGCCCGCGATCGAAAGTGCCAATAGCACAGGCTGATC